>CAIPFS010000276.1 GCA_903864375.1 uncultured Verrucomicrobiota bacterium | reverse complement strand
CCGATCTCCTGGCCAGCGACGAAAGCTCCTTTGTCACCGGCTCGGCCCTGGCGATTGATGGCGGGATGACCGCCGGTTCAGGACGGTTTTGACCACCGTCGCTGGAGTTATCAGGGCCCGAATTACCAGGACGGATCAGCTTCGTGTCTTCGTGACTTCGTTTGCGAATGGATAGGGGCGAGGTGGCGAATGAGGCACACGAAGCCACGAAGGAAGCAAAATGAGACGGCATCGACCGTGCCTAATGGGCCTACGGATGCAGGAGTTTCGTGAGCTGAGCGGTGATTTCGCTTGCCGCCTGTTGTGCCTCGGGCAGCGGCTTGCCGGGGTTCATGCCCGGTCGCAGATGGCCGACGGAGGTCAACCAGGCATCCTTCAGGATGGACTGGCGTTGCCGCACCAGGGTCAGGACGTGTGATGGTAGGGCCGATGCGGTTGTCGGCGAGGTCAGAACCTCGGAGCCACCAAATTCCCGGATAACCTCGCGCGCCATCAGCCAGTGCCCCTGTTCGTTGGGGTGGACCCCATCGGGAGAAACGGAAAACCCTGGCTCCTTTTGACGTTGGCTCGCCAAAAAAAGGTTGATGGCTGAATGGATGTCGATCACCTGCCAGCCTTGCGAGCGTTGCCCGACCAGCCAGGCGGCGTATTGGTCAAGGACCTCGTTGTATCCCTCGTACGGTTGAGGATAGGCATCGCGCCCGGCAGGCAGGGTTCGTCCGGCGAGGGGAAGGGGGTCAAAGACGGCGGGCGTCAGATGGATCACCCGGACGCCGACATGCGCCGCCTTTTCGTGGAGGCGCTGGATTCCATCCTGGAATTTTTTGAGCCGTTCCTCCGATGGGGGAAAGTAGATGCCGTCATTCATCCCGTAGCAGGCGACGATCAAGTCGGGGTGCGTTTTTTCGAGGACACGATCGAGGCGTTCATGCACGTCGGGACGTGGAAACGAACCGCCGGCATGGCCGGCCTCGGAGAGGCCGGATGCGGTTTCACTGGGCAGACCAATGTTGATGATCTCAGCCGTGGAATCTGGATAGGTTGCCCGCAGCCAGGTTTCCAGATGGTCGATCCATTTGCCGTCGTAGGTGATGCTATCCCCGAGGATGACCACGCGTCGGGCACCGACAAAGGCCAGTCCGCCCACCGTCGGTTCCGATGCCGTGGAAGATGGAATCAGCCGGACCTGGCGGACGTCCATGACGGCAGCCGCCTTTTTGGACTGGGGACGGATGACCAGGTTAAAGGTACCGGCTGCCGGGAATTGGATGCGCCCCAGCCGTCGGGGAACAAAATTTTGGAAATGCCCCGTTTCTTCCGCCGTGAAGGAAAAGGATTTATCGGCCACCTGGACGTTCACGTCGCTGCCACCCTGACCCCGCCCGCAGCCCTGCCATAGCTCGACTTCATAATTTCCGGGGCGATCGACCTTGAACTGCCAGTCTGCCCAATCCAAGGGATTGACCCAATAGCCGAGGCAGTTCTTAACGGCAGCCGGTTCGTACCGCATGGTGACGGAATGGGTGGTGGCGGACGCTGCCGGTAGCGTGATGATTCCGTCAGCGGAGGGCGCTGGGACAGGCCCTTCGGCGTTGGGAACGAATCGGACGGCTTTCAGCTCCAGCGGTGGGGCAGCGGCGAGGCTCGCGATCCGCACGTCGACCCGGGTGGGAGTCTCCTTTTCCAGATAAAACGTTCCAAGCCTGGCCGATGGGCCTTCGGACGCTGACGCCACCGGCTGGAGGATGGAACGAACAGTTTGCCCGGCCACTTGCAGCTCCATTTCCACGCCGGTCGACGGCGCACCCGCCATATCGATTTCAATGGAGTAATGTCCCCATCGGGTGGGTTTGAACTCCCAGCTGGCCGATGGCTCTGGACTCGCTGCCAGGCTCAGCGTGGAGGCCGCGTCGGTTTTCCGGTGAAGGGCCGCTGCTGGCAGCAGGGCGTGGGCGGAATCGGCACTAAACGTGATGATCCCATTCGGTGACTGAGTCGACTGGGACCAGGCGGGCAGGGTTCCGACCAATCCCGCCAGGGTCGTCCAGCGGGTGAACATCCGCCAGAGGGGATGGAGGCGAAGGGTGAGCACGGCGTGAGCATGAACGCGGAGTCCCTCGAGGAAAAGCTTTGGGAGACTCCGCTGCGAAATTCGATACCGATTGCCCGGCCACCCCCTCCTGCGGATAGTTGCCGACGTGATTCGTCCTTCGTTGAGACCGCTTTGGATTTGGACCCTGGCACTGACGGCTTCGGGTGTCGTTGACGCCACGGAGTTGCCCTCAACCGCCTCGGAACTGGTGGTGAGCCGGGCGCTGGTGCTGGATACCGGTACCAGGTTTGGGCGGAATACGTTGTTCACGGATCCGGTCGAGGCCCGGCTGGCCGCAGGCACCTGGCGGATACCGCTTGAGGGCGAATCGTGGACTCTGCCTTCGGGCGAGCCGCGCGCATGGACCAATGCCGTCGCTGATGCATCGGGAGGGTTTGAAGGTCCCGCCATGCGCGGAGGATGGGCCCTGATGACCATTGAGGTGAACGAGCCCCGCATCATCGTGCTCAACGCCAGCGGTCAGACCATGGGGTACGTCAATGGCGAACCGCGTGCGGGGGATTTGTATCAATATGGCTATGTGGAGACCCCAATCCTGCTGCATCGGGGAACGAATGAGCTGCTGTTCGCCACCGGACGTGGCCGGTTGAAGGTCCGCCTCCGGGCTCCCCGCAGCCCGGTGGAGATTTTGCCGGGCGATCCAACCACACCGGATTTGTTGAGCACCGAATACGTCGACACTCCGGGGGCCGCAGTCGTGATCAATTCCACGACCAATTGGGCCCGGAATCTGGCTGTCGAGGCGGTATGGTCCCGCTGGTCCACGCGCACTCCAGTTCCTGCCATTCCACCTCTGGGTGTTTTCAAAGCGGGATTTCAGGTGGTCGGACGGGAAAAGCCGGAAGTCGGAGTGAGTCCGGTGGAGCTACGACTTTTGGGAGGTAATGAACTCATGGATACCCGGACGCTCTCGCTGAGGGTCCGTAGCCCGGGGCAGACTTTCAAGCGCACCTTCATCAGCGAAATCGACGACAGCGTGCAGTATTTCGCCGTCAATCCCTCGTCAGCCAGAGGGGAGGGGACGCGCCCCGCCCTATTCCTATCCTTCCATGGGGCCAGCGTGGAGGGCTTGAGCCAGGTGGAGGCGTATGCACCCAAGTCCTGGGGAACCGTGGTGAGCCCGACCAATCGGCGACCCTACGCTTTTGATTGGGAGGATTGGAGCCGTCTGGACGCGTTGGAGGTTCTGGAGCTCGCCCGTCGGGAGTTTCACCCGGATCCGTCGCGCATCTATCTGACCGGCCACTCCATGGGCGGGCACGGAACCTGGAGCTTTGGGGCCACCTTTCCCGATCAGTTTGCCGCCATTGGTCCCAGCGCCGGATGGATCAGCTTTTTTTCCTATGGCGGATCAGACCCCCTGACCAATGCCACCCCGGTCGAGACCATCCTCCGACGTTCGGCGGCTTCGAGCGATACCCTCGCAATGGCCACCAATTACAGTCATCAGGGCATTTATATCATTCATGGCGATGCGGATGACAATGTTCCCATCAGTGAAGCCAATCGGATGCGTGAGGTCCTGGGGACCTTCCACCGGGATGTGGATGGGCACACCGAGCCGGGAGCGGGACATTGGTGGGACAAATCCGATGAGCCCGGGGCCGACTGCGTGGATTGGGCCCCGATGTTCGACTTTTTTGCCCGACATCGCATCCCGGCGGATTCAGAGGTTCGGCGGGTGCAGTTTGTCACCGTCAATCCCGGGGTGTCGTCCCGATCCCATTGGGCGGCCATTGAATCCCAGGAAAAAGCCCTGACCACCAGCGAGGTGGACCTGCAGTGGGATCCGGGGCGGGGTCGGGTGACGGGGACGACCCGAAACGTGGTCCGAATGGCTTTGGAAACCGACGGCTGGAGCGAAAAAATCACGGTTCAACTGGACGGTCAAACCCTGACGAATCTGGAACCCGCCATGGCGACGCGTGGAGCTCCGGTCCGGTCCTTTCCAGGTGCTCCCCGGGGTTGGATACGCCCTCTTTGGCTGGAGAAATCGGGTGGGCAATGGCGGCCATCGGTTCAGGATGTTGCCACGCAGAAGAACCCCCGGCGAAACGGTCCGTTCAAGGAGGCATTGCGCCATCACCTGGTGCTGGTTTACGGAACCCACGGCACGCCGGAAGAGAACGCCTGGTCGCTGGCCAAGGCGCGCTTTGATTCCGAGGCCTTTTGGTATCGGGGCAACGGATCCCTCGCGGTCATCTCTGATGATGAGTTTTCCCCGACCGCCTACGCCGATCGGGGAGTTGTGCTCTATGGACACCGGGAGATGAACTCAGCCTGGCCGATGCTTCTTGCCGGCAGCCCGGTTCAGATCGGACGGGGAGTGGCCACGGTCGGCGGGCGTACTCTCCATCGGGAGGATTTGGGCGGCTTGTTCATTCAACCGCGACGGGACTCGGAGATCGCCTGCGTCGCCGTGGTTGCTGGCTCTGGCATCGAGGGCATGCGCCTGTTGAACCGGCTACCCTACTTCATGGCAGGACCGGGATATCCCGATTGCCTGATCGTTGGACGGGAATTTATCCAGAAAGGAAACGCAGGAATCGTTACCGCCGGATTTTTTGGAAACGACTGGTCTGTGGCCCAAGGCGATTTTGAATGGTCAAAACCGGAACCCTGAGCTCATTTGTCAGGCAATTCAATAACGCCACCAGACTCGATGGTCATCTTGGGCATCTTGAGGCGGGTGGGAATCGTGGCGGTGGGAGGGGTGCCCACGGGATTGAGATTATAATGCTCGCCCATCACCAAGGCAGGAAACTTGCCGTTATTAAAATAGGGGGCCAGGTCGGCTTCGGTGGGTTCCTTACCGTCGCCGGTCTTGTGGTCGGCACTCCAGAGGGCCTTCTGGTTGTCGATCACCTTCAAGTTGTTAATGATCGCGTTATACCGGGCGGTATTCATTGAGCCGGTGATGGCGGGCATGGCGATCATGGCGAGAAGGCCAATGATCATGACCACGATCATGATTTCGATCAGCGTGAATCCCGCACGCAGGGCGGCGCGGGTCGAAGGGCTTCCGGTTTTCATGGCAGCAATGACAAGGTTGACGGACCAATAGTTAGGTCGTTCATGCAACACCGCCAGTGAACTTTGGTTTCAACCTCGGTAGCACAATGGCGATTTTCCAATCCGCCCCGCTCAATCCACAGAGGCGGTCGATTCGACGGGAGCGGAGCGGAGGCGACGGCGCTGGTACCAGGCGACACCGATTAGATCGAAAATGCCACGTCCCAACCGGTTCCAAACGCCATACTTGCTGACCCCGGCAACGCGGGGGCGGTGGCTGACCGGGATTTCCTGGCAACGGCTTCCATTTCCAGCCACGAGGATGGGCAGGAATCGATGGAGGCCATTGAAGGGAAAGACCCCGGCGAGGGCGCTCCGGCGGAAGGCGCGCAACGCGCATCCGGTATCGGCAAAGTCATAGCCCAGCGCTGATTTGCGGGCGACGCGGGCGATGCGGGAGGAGACTTTGCGGACCCAGGTGTCCTGCCGGTTTTGTCGATGGCCGCAGACAAAATCGAGCGACTCGAGCATCGTCACCATCCGGGGAAGGTCGGCTGGATTGTTCTGCAAATCGCCGTCCAGGGTGCACAGGATGGGCGAAGTCGTACCCGTGATGCCGGTCCACACCGCCGCACTCTGGCCTTGATTGCGGGTGTGACGAAGGCCCCGGACGCGGGGATCGGCGCCGTGCGCGGCTTGAATCCGCGCCCAGGTGTCGTCGGTGCTGGCGTCATCCACCAGCACCAGTTCCCAGGGCCGGTTCAATCCGGAGAAAGCCCTGCTGACTTCCTCCACCATGGGGCTGACATTGCCCGATTCATTGTACATCGGCACAATGATCGCGATTTCTGCCGGAGTCCGGGGCATCAGACCGTTTGCTGAACGTCCACCCAATGTTGCGACTGAGCCGACTTGAGAACGGCGTCGACGACGTAATCGGTGGCGAGGCCGTCGCGGAAGTTGGGCCGGGCGGGGACGCCCGTGTCGAGTCCTTTGAGGAAATCGGCCACCTGATGGACAAAGCTGTGCTCGTATCCGATTTGCAAGCCGGGCACCCACCAGTTTTTCAGATAGGGTTGATCCCCGTCGCTGACGTGGATGTTCCGCCAGGCCCGGACCACGCCCTGATCCCGGTGGTCGAAGTATTGCAGTCGGTGCAGATCGTGCAGATCCCACGCAATCGAGGCGTTTTCGCCGTTGATTTCAAAGGTGTAGAGCGCCTTGTGTCCGCGGGCATACCGGGTGGACTCGAAGGTTGCGAGGGAGCCGTTTTCGAAGCGGGCCAGGAAGGCGCAGGCGTCGTCGATGCCGACCTTTTGGACCTTGCCACTTTCGTTGTGCTTCCGTTCCTTGATGAAGGTTTCGGTCATGGCGGTGACCGAATGGATGGGTCCGTTCAGCCAGAGAGCGGTGTCAATGCAATGGGCCAGAAGGTCGCCGGTCACGCCGGAGCCTGCTGCCGCGACATCCAGACGCCACAGGGCGGTGCCGCCCTGCGGCAGTTCCGGATTGATCGTCCAATCCTGAAGGAATTTGGCCCGATAATGGAAGATTCGCCCGAGACGCCCCTCGTCGATCAGTTGCTTGGCGAGCGTTACGGCCGGGCATCGGCGGTAGTTGTACCAGACCATGTTGGGCACCCCGGCGGCCTCGATGGCTTCGACCATCTTTTCGGCCTCAAGCGGATTCATGGCCAGCGGCTTTTCACAGAGGATCATTTTGCCCGCCTTGGCGGCGGCCAGTGCGATTTCCGCGTGAAGGTTGTTGGGGACGGCAATATCGATAAGATCGATGTCGGGACGGGCGACCAATTTGCGCCAGTCGGTCTCAATCGATTTGTAGCCCCAACGGTCGGCGAATTCCCGGACCTTGACCTCATCCCGGGCGCAGACCGCCTGAAGGACGATTTCGTGCTGGGAATCAAAGAAGTGTCCCACTTTCGCGTAGGCGTTGGAGTGGGCCCGGCCCATGAAGCCGTAGCCGATGAGACCGATGCGGAGAGGTTTTTTTGCCATGTTGAAAGGAATGGGTGTTAAATCCGGAGGTCAGTAGGGGGCGTTCTAGGCGGCGTTCCAGCCATGATTTTCCCGAACCTGAATCATCGCGGCAAGAATGTTGTTCCAGGTGTCCTGGCGCATCAGCATCTCGTTGGGGAACATGCAGCCGTCCCAACAGATGTGCTGAACGGCCCGGGTCACCTTCCCGGAGTCATCGCGCAGCCAGTACCCGGAATCCCGCGGAACATTCAGCTTGCCGAAGGGGTCTGTCACCGGGCAATGCCGACCGGTCTTGTCGTGGGTTCCCGAGCCTTTCACGGTCGCGTCATTTTGCGCGACGTGGAAATCAATCATCCACGGGCGCAGGGCGGCGGTCATGGTGCGCATCGCCTCGTGAAAAACGGCGGGCTCCCAGTGGAATTCGGTCGGAACGATGCGGTGTTCCGGAGCATTTTCCCCCAAAACATAGAGGAGGGTGTGAGCCATGTCCGCCTGAAATCCCACGACACCGGGAAGTCCGACTTGTTCGAGCAGATTCACCATCCACTTCCAGGAATGCATGGCTCCCCAACAAATCTCACCCTCCGCGGCAAGTTTCTCACCGTGATCCTGGGCCACCCGGGCCCCTTCCTTGAAGGTTTCGGCGATTCGACGGGTGTTGCCTTCGGGGTCTGTCGCCCAGTCATGGACGGAGGCCGCCGAATCAATCCGGACCACGCCATAGGGGCGGACCCCGAGGGATCGGAGCTTTTGAGCGATGCGGGAGGCCTTGCGGACCGCAGAGACCCAGTTGGCCCGCTGGGTTTCATTGCCCATCGCGGAACCATCAAACCAGACGGGGGCCACCACCGAGCCAACGGAAAACCCATGGTTTTGAATCTTTTCAGCCAGACGGCGAATGCCGTCGTCGTCCAAATCGATGGAGATGTGCGGCTCGTACAGAAACAAATCGACGCCGTCAAATTTCACCCCGTTGACCTCCGCCTTGGAGGTCAGGTTGAGCATCGTGTCAAAGTCGATGAAGGGCTCGGCACCTGGACTCCCTTTGCCAACAAGGCCGGGCCACATGGCATTATGAAGTTTCGGGAATAGATTGGAGGCGGCGGTCATAGGCGGTGGAATTGCTCCGTGGTAACTGCCTTTTTCCCTGCCCGACGGCAAGCCGATTTCCATGGGCGATGGCTTCCCCTTGCGCTGGGCACTGTTTGTTCCACCCTTCAGACCTCATGAGCATTGCCACGCGCACCGGGGATTCAGGAACAACGGGACTGATGTACAACCGCCGGGTCTCCAAGGCCCATCCCAGAGTCGAGGCTTACGGAACCGTGGATGAGCTCAATGCGGCCATCGGCATGGCTCGAGCAGTCGGTCCCGGGGCCGATGTCGCCGAACCGTTGATCGCAATCCAGAAAGATCTGGTCGTGTTGATGGGGGAACTGGCCACAGCCGTCGATGACCTTCCGAGGTACGTCCAGGATGGATTCCACCTGGTTCAGCCTGCCATGACCGGAAAACTGGACGCCTGGGTGTCCTCGATCGAGGCCCAACACGTCTCATTCAAGGGGTGGGCGACTCCCGGGGACGTCGCCACCGCAGCCCCATTGGACCTCGCCCGAACCATCTGCCGGCGGGCCGAGCGGAGGGTGGTGTCCCTCCATGAAGCCGGGCAGTTGGAGAATTCCGAAATCATCATCTACCTGAACCGGTTGGCCGACCTCCTCTGGCTCTTCGCCCGATGGATCGAAACCAAGGCGGCGGCTGGAAAGTAGGGGAATCGAACCAACGTTCGGGAGCCTCGGTGCTGCGGACAGCCCATGGGCCTCGCCTCTGCGGAACGAACGTGGTTCAGACCGCCCAGGAATCGGTGGGAGCTTTGCCCTACCGATGTCGCCGAATTTAAGTAGGTGACATCGATGATCTTCAAAACCGTGGTAGGGCGAACCTCCAGGTGAGCCGCGGCGGTCCGAACCACGCCCGCCACGCGATTTGGCCCCGGTTCCATCCAGCCTGACCCCGGGCAGGATGCTGCTGCAGTACCGCAGGCCTGCCTGGCCGTCAGGTGAGGCGGAGCACGAAAGGACGTCCGTTCTCTTCATCTCTCCATTCTTCTTCGCGGCTTCGTGGCTCCGTGGTTTCGTGTGGGTCCAATCCCATTTGTTTCACGGAAGGTTCATGGGACGGACGTTGTGGGGAATCGAACGGTTAACTTGCGGATCGGTGACTCCATTTAAATTCCGCCATGGGCAGCAAACCTCTCCCATCCATCGATTCGTCTTGGAATCGAAAGTTTTATAAGTGCTTGATAGTAAGATATTTACATAATATCCAACGACGGCGGCGCGAACCGCGACGCCAGGTAAAGACACGGGCGTCGGCGATTTGTTACATGCCGTATCCGCGATTTCCTACTTGTCACCTCGTTGTTTCACGGCTTTATACGGCAGGAAACGACGGCTGCCTTCCCAACCGGGGCCGTTCCCAGCTCTAAATCATGAACTATTCAGCCAGCCAACTGCGCCGCGCCGATTTATTCCGGAGCGCGCTTCTCGCGGGATTGGGAGCACAATTGCTCTCGGGTTCTTCAGTCATCGCCCAAAGCGGTGATACCAATGCTCCCAAGGAAATGTCCAAGACGGTGGTGACGGGATCGTTGATTCCCACTGCTGACAGCATTTCGCTGGAACCGATCAAAACGGTGACGGCGGAAGAGATTCTAAAGACGGGTGAGCAGGACGTACTGACCGTTTTGAAATCGTTGGATGCCTCGTTTGCAGGCAACGGAAACATCGGGCAGACCGTCAATAACGGTGGATATGGTGAGGCGAATGTTTCGATTCGCAATCTGCCCACCCTGGTGTTGCTGGATGGCCAGCGGTTGGTGAATTCCTCCTTCAGCAACGGTTCGGCTGTCGACGTGAACACGCTGCCGGTCTCGATGATCGAGCGGATTGAAATCCTCAAGGACGGGGCATCGACGACGTACGGTTCCGACGCCATCGGCGGTGTCGTCAACATCATCACCAAAAAGAATTTCAATGGATTTGATGTCGGCGGTCGTTACGGATTTGCCACCGGCAAGGGGTCGTTCAGTGAGTACAAGGCTCACGCGAACTACGGCTATGCCGATGAAAAGACGCGGCTGACCGTGGGGTTGAACTACTACGGTTCTGACCCGCTTTATACCAAGGACCGATCCGTGGGCAGCCTCTCGGCCACCCAGCTGGAGGCCAATGGTCTGAATGCGCCCGGATATTTCAGCGGTAGTTACCCGGGGCGCGTCGGCAGTTTTGTGCTGGCCGGTTCACCACTGGCCAAGGGGGCGGCAGGTTACAATGCCTCGGTGACAACACCTCCGGTTTTTCCGGGCCAGACGTTTACCTCGCTGGCGGCCTACAATGCCTACGCCAAGACCCAATTGGGGTATAATCCGTACATTCCGATCAGTTCGACTCCCACCAGCCAGGCGCTGGGAGGAGTGCCGACGATTTTCAATACCACCGACCTCAACACCATTTCGATTCAGCGCCAGGACCGCCGCAACTTCCTGAGCAATCTGGAACGGAATCTCTATGACGAGAAAGTGGTGCTCTACGCCCAGTTCCTCTACACCCAGAACGATAGTTTGGGCCAGCTGGCGCCGGCTCCCCTTGCCTCGTTGGGAAGCGCCAACCTGTATGTGCCCGCCAACAATCCTTACAATCCCTTCGGCATTGCCTTGGGTAACAACGGAGACACCGGACAGTCGGGATCTTCCTCGCCTCAGGTCCGTCAACGGCTGATCGAAACGGGTAATCGCCAGTTTGAGGCCAACACCGACTTCATCCACCTCGTGGGCGGTGTGAAGGGCGACGTGGTTGAAGGCAAGTACCACTACGACCTGAACGTCGACTACAACCGGTCCACTCAAAACCAATCGTTGTTGAGTGCGAGTGCGGTACCGCTGAATCTGGCCCTCACTCCGATGGCGGGTTCCACCACCCTCAGCCAGTTGACGGATTCGCAGGGAAATCACCTGCCGATCTACAATCCGTTTGGCCTCCCAGGCTCCAACGATGCCCGGACCCTCCACGCGATCCTCGCCTCGGGTTTCCAATCGGGGTCGTCGGAACTCTACACCCTCAATGCTTCAGTGAGCGGCGAGGTGTTTGAACTGCCCGCCGGTCCGTTCACCCTCGGAGTGGGGGGGCAGTATCTGGACGAAAGCATCGAGAACCAGTACGACGACCTGACCACCAGTGGAAATCTTCTCGGCTACAACGCCCAGAACTCCTTTGGTGGCGGTTCACGTCACCGCGCTGCCGGCTTTGCCGAAGCCAACATTCCGTTGACCAGCCCTTCGATGGCAATTCCCGCGCTCTACAAATTTGAGCTCAACGCGTCGGGACGCATCGAGCGGGTCGAGGCCCCCAACCTGACCGATACCACCGCCGAGAACATCGTCCACAATTCCGCGGTTCCCAAGGTCGGGTTCCGTTGGCAGCCTCAGGACGAGCAGGTGACACTGCGGGGGACCTACAGCCAGAGCTTCATCGTTCCCTCCCTCTTCAGCCTCTATGGGCCCGAAGTTCAAAACAATCCGCTGGTGAGCATCTATGACCCGGCCCTGGGTCGTCCGGTCAACCAGCAGGAAACGGTCAATCAGCTTTCGAACCCCTTGCTGCCGCCCTCCACGGCCGAGAGCAAGACGGTCGGTATCGTGATTTCTCCCAAGCAGATTCCCAATCTGACGCTGTCCGTTGATTTCTACCTGATTCAACAGGACAATATCGGTCAGCTTGCCAATGCGGGAAGCATCATCGCCGACCTCAACAAGAACGGCGTCAATTCCTCCTGGCTGAAGAGCCCCCTCCTGTTCGGGAATCCGCTCTACCTGGATCAGTCCGGCAAGGCCTACAGCGCCAGCACCGGCTACATCAGTCACAACAACTTCGGGACCTTGACCATTCCCACCGTTCCCGGCGGATCGCAGCGGACGGAAGGTCTCGACATGTCGGTCAATTACCTGGTCAAGACCGAAACGGCGGGTCAATTCAACCTGTTTGCGAATGCGAACCTCCTGTTGTTCTACCAGTTCCGTACCGACCAGCAGAGCCAGTGGGTTGATTTCGGTGGTCAGTACACCGACAACGCCTCACTCAGCATCTCCCAGGCCCAAGGCGCACTGCCGAACTACAAGGTCAATACAGGGGTGACCTGGAGTTTCCACAACTTTGACTACACCGTCATCGCTCACTACACCCCGGCCATCAATGACCTGGGCGACACGATGCCGCTGGTGGGCAATTCCGCGAACTCGTTCACCCAGACGGGTGCGACCTGGCAGGTCCCGGCCTATTACACCCTCGACATGCAGCTGGCCTACACCTTCCGCAACAAGGGTAAATGGTACAACGATGCCCGGATTGCCGTGGGCGCCAACAACATCACCGACGAAGCCCCGCCGCTCATCGCCTCGGCCTTCGAAGACAACACCGACAAGTCCACTTACGACATCCTCGGACGCTTCGTTTACGTCGAATTGTCCAAGAAGTTCTAAGACGACGGTTTTCATCAAGGGCCTGGCGCGGACGCCAGGCCCTTTTTCGTTCATCAGGTCGGAACGGAGACCAGGTATTTTCAGCGGAGGTTGCGGCAATTCTGTTTTTCGGTTAAACCGTCTGCCTGATGGATTGGAAAGGCATTGTCTGGGGTTACGTCGTTCTGCTGGTGGCTGGCGGGGCTGTGGGTTTTATCAAGGCCGGCAGCCGGGCCTCGTTGATCGCGTCGTCCGCGATTGCGGCCCTGATCGCCGTCCTTCTTCTGACGGGAGTGGGTCCGGTGGTCATTGCGGGAGTGCTCCTGGCTCTGGCCCTCTATTTTGCCAGTAAATATTTGAAGTCGAAAAAGCTGATGCCCGGTGGGATTTTCGCCGTGGTCTCGGCGGTGGCGGCAGCAGCCGTCTGGTTTCTCAAGGCCTGATCCCTTCGGCCAAATTTTCGAGTCAATCCGGGTATGTCCCCCCGAGACCTGCCTATCTGGCGGCAGCATGATGCCATCGTCGAGCAGCTTCGGATTCACCGTCGCCTGGTCCTGATGGCTGCGACCGGTTCGGGCAAGAGCACCCAGGTGCCTCAGATGATCCGGGATTCGGGATTGGTGGGGGAGGGCCGGATTGTGGTCTTGCAGCCGCGGCGCGTCGCCGCGCGAACCGTGGCCGTCCGGGTTGCCGCTGAACGAGGCGTGCGCGTGGGAACCGAGGTGGGGTACCAGGTTCGTTTTGACGACGCCCTGTCCGATGACTCACGGATTTGTTTTGTCACGGAAGGCATTCTTCTTCGGTGGCTTCAGCGAACTCCGGAGCTGACGGGGGTGGGAGCTGTCATTTTCGATGAATTTCACGAACGCAACCTCCTGAGCGACGCCGCGCTGGGGTTGATTCGCCAACTGCAGCTGGGGCCGCGACCCGATCTGCTGGCGGTGGTCATGTCGGCCACCCTCGACGCCGCCCCCGTGGCCCGGTATCTGGACGACGCACCGACGCTGGCCGTGGAAGGGAGGATGTTTCCTGTATCCGTCCGGTGGGCTGAGTACGGGGACGAGCGCCCGGTGACGGAGCGTGCGGCGGATGCGGTCGAGCGGATCATCCACGCCGGTGAGTCGGGAGATGTCCTCGTGTTCATGCCAGGCATGGGGGAGATACAAGGCACGCTGAACGCGTTGAGGTCCGCCCACCTGTCGGAGCGTTGCCTGTTTTTGCCGCTGCATGGAGACCTCGCCCCGGAGGAGCAGGACAGGGCCTTCCAGCCCTCCCCACTGCGCCGGATCATTGTGGCCACCAATGTGGCGGAAACCAGCGTGACCATCGATGGAGTCCGGCATGTGGTCGACAGCGGTCAGGCCCGGATTGCGAGGTTTGATGCGGAGCGCGGCATGCCGACCCTTGCGATCGAAGAAATCAGCCGGGCATCGGCGGAGCAGCGGGCGGGACGGGCGGGACGGACCGCACCGGGCACCTGCTGGCGGCTTTGGACGGAGAGAGATCGGAAGAGCGTCGTGTAGGGAAAGAGTGT
>CAIPFS010000275.1 GCA_903864375.1 uncultured Verrucomicrobiota bacterium | reverse complement strand
GGAAGCCCATCAGTCGGCTGCGGAGCGGGTCATGATGACCCGATGGGTGGAAGGGGAGAAGGGTGATTTGTAATCCCCGCTTGCCCGGCACGGACGGCCCTCGGCCCCGTAGCGACATGCCCCAACCGTATTCCGCAGTCCGGGCAGATTCAATCTGACGCAAAGGATCCGGCGATCCCGTTTTGCCTCTGATTCAGGACTTGAGCGGGAGGTGCGGAGATGAGCCAGCTTCCTGAATCCGTTGGTCCCGCGAAAGGATGACCCGGGATTGGGGCATGCCGGACCCCAGGGATTCGAGTTGAAGGCGCCGGGCAATCTTTTCCAGGAGGTCGCATTTGAGGGAGGCACCGGTCAGTGCATCCGAACACCAGACTTCCAGCGTGAGAACCGCGCCGGCATTTCCCCACTGGGTTACGGGACATCCCCGCACCTTTTGGGCTTTGGGATGGTGGGATGCGACCTCCAACAGGATGGCGCGGACGCGGTCAATTTCAGAAGCATCCCCGACCCCGATGGGAACAAGACAGATCAGCCGGGAATCATTGCCGGTGAGGTTGATGATGGTTTGGCCGGCCATGATGCTGTTGGGAACCACGACGCATCGATTTTCGTCCGTCCGCAGCAAGGTGTAACCCAGGGTGAGGCTCTCCACGATGCCGGTCTCCAAACCGGTGGGCGCGAGCACTTGCAATTGATCCCCCAGTTTAAAGGGGCGATAGAGAAGGAGCGAAAAGCCGGCGATCAGATTACCGAGTGTGTTTTGTGCCGCGAATCCCATGATCACCGAGATCACGCTGACGCTCGCCCATCCGGCTGTGCCGAGACCGGACAACGCCGGAATGAAGCGTGCAAAGGTAATCAAGGCGATGGCATAGACACCAAATCGAGCCAATTGAGCCAGAAATTTGGTGGCCGTGGGATCGACGTGATCGTGAAGCTCCCGCACCAGCACGCGCTGGATGGCGACTCGAACAAAGCCGGCGATGGCCCAGGCCAGGAAGGCAAAGACAACAGCATAGACCACAGTCCCCTGAGCTGTTGCCGGGTCGGTGAGATGCCAGGATTCCAGCCCACGGACGGCATGTTGAACCATCGTTAAGATGCCGCTCATGGGGAAGGTTTGGACCTGACCATCGGACGAGGAATGACGCCGGAACCGGCGTGTTTGGTGTCCATTTCGCCTGCCAGCTGGAGTGCAGCATCTGCCACGGCAATGCTCAAAAGTCGCGCCAGTCCTCCCATATCCGTTCCATTCCAAACCGTGGGTGGCACGCGATATCCCCCACGACGGATGGTGGGTGGGAGTGTGCCCCGGGATGTGATTTCCCAGGTCATTTCGAAGCGAATCGAACCGGTGGCGGGACCTCCGCGGACTCCTTCGCAGGCCAGGATCCGTGCCTTCACCTCCCAATCCGCGGGGATGCCACCTTCCCGATGACTCGTCACCGACTGGATATTGACTGCCGTGCGCAGGGAGTTCTCCAGAATCCGGGCAATACCCTGATCCAATCGTTCGCCCCACTGATCGAAGTCGGAATACAGGAGTTCGTTGCTCCCGGTTCGGATGGCCATCCGTTTTGACTGCAAATAGGAGGGAAGGTCGACCGGGAGCAGCACCAGAGCCGTCGATCCCGAAGGGCGCGGGGACATCGTGGAAAGCGGAATTTCAGGCGATGCGAGGATGTAATACCGGATGGGATCCGGATTCGGATGAGTCCACGCACACCCGACCCAGAACAGGACCAGGAAGAGCGTCAGACACGGCATCGGACGCCGAAGACCTGCGATCAGGGATTTGAATGGAAAACGAATATCACGGTTCATTGCGCGGGGATGTGGTCCGAGGCCGGGTTCTGCCCAGAATCAAGGCATTGGGGTTGCGCTCCAAAAAACTGGTCAGATGATCGACGGATTCGGCAGCATCGCCCAATCGCCGGAGGGTGGCAGCCGCCTCGATGCGGAGTTCCGAGTCAGGTTGGAGAAGTTGGCGGACTTCCCCGGTCAATTGTTGAACGGATCGCAGGGAGGAAAGGACCTCCCCTCCGGTGGGATCAATCTGCTCCTCGAGTTTGTCTGCCAGACGGCGGGTGCTTTCGGCCGCCCGTGCCACGGCCTCGATGGTGTCCTTTGCCTGGTCCGACCGAGCCAATCCATCGACGGTTGCCGCTGCGTCGGTGATCCGTGCCACCATGGTTTTCAGATCCAATCCGGCGGCCTGCCGGTTTGCCACCGACAGCAACTTTTTGAGCTCGATGGACAGGCCGACGAAATCAACGTTCGCCAGATTGGTAGCGGATCTGGAAAGGTTGACCACCAACTCGGACAATCCCGAACGGACGGTGGGAATGACGGGGAGCTCCGAAATCACAGTGTCAATGGCGACAGAGCCCGAGGGACGCCCGGCGAACTCAAGTGCCACGAATTGCAATCCGGTGATTCCCACAAGGTCAATCTTGGCTCGCAACCCTTCGTTCACCCAATGTTCCACGGCGGCCCGGTTGGCCGTGACGACCGGATGTCCCGAAGGGTCCTGCAGGATGTTCCGATCCAATTCCCCGGTGACGATGGCCTGCGCCCGATGATTGGTTTCATCATAGCTGACATGGATGGAGACCACACGCCCCACCCGGACCCCCTGAAGACGCACCGAACTGCCTTCGTCCAACCCTTGCACCGACTCATTGAACAGGGCGATGAACCGGCCCGAGGTGTTGAGGGATTTCAAAGGACGCAGGGCCAGCACGGTTCCTGATGCCAGTGCCACAACGCCCAGGACCAGGGAGCCCACCAAAAACGGATTGAGTTTGGGTTTCATGAGAAGGGGGGACCTCCAAAATCCGGTCGTGAATCGAGACCAGGAACCGGACGGATATTCCCGCGGCTGTGCGATGGAGCGCCGGTTTTCAAACCTGCCGGGCCATCGGCAAGTCGGGCAGCCTCGGGACGGGATCCAGCCCTGCCGACTCGAAAGTCGGCAGCACGGCAGACAGGAATGTCTGCGCTACGGCGCGGTGTTGGGTTCATCGAGAGGTGTTCACCAAGGCTGGCAACTCCTTGGAATCATGCGCTCCCGGAATGTCCTGACGCAGGAACTCGTGAACACGCGGATCGGTGCTGCTGGCGGCCAGAGTCGCGGGGGCTCCCTCGGCAATGATTCCCTTGGACGCTTGATCCAAAACGAGGACACGGTCTGCCAGCCGAAAAATGCTCGAAAGCTGATGGGAGACGATCAGCATCGTCACCTGGGTTGTCTCGCGAACCTCGCCAATCAGGTGGTCCATCTCCCGGGAAGTGATCGGATCGAGTCCTTCGGACGGCTCGTCCAAAAACAGGATCACCGGGTCCAGGGCGAGGGCACGGGCCAGCGCCGCGCGCTTTTTCATCCCTCCGCTGAGTTCTGACGGATAAAGCCCGGAAGCTGCCGTCAGTCCGACTTCCTCCAGTTTGTAGGCGACCACGGCCTCCCGGTCGCTTCGTGAAAGCGAGGTGTTCTCCTCCAGCGGCAGAGAGACGTTTTCCGCCACCGTCATGGAACTCCACAACGCACTTCCCTGGTACAGAATCCCGAAAGTCTTCAGCAGGCTCCTGCGGTCTGCTGCATCAGACCCGGTGAAGCTTCGACCGAAATAGGCCACCGTTCCGTGAATGGGGACCGACAATCCCATCAGGCACCGCAGCAAGGTGCTTTTCCCGCAGCCACTGCCTCCAATGATGAAGAGAATTTCCCGCGGGGCCACAGCGAACGAGATGTCCTTCAGGACGATGGTTTCACCGTAGCCGCAGGCGAGATTCGTGACATCGATCGCGGATGAGCCGGTCGGGTTCATGGCATCGAGGTCGGGGGATTCCTCGGTGCTGGTAAAAGCACAACTCTTTATGCTTGCCTTTCTGAGATCGATCGTTTTCAGAAAAATGTTATTACGCTTGAAAACCCTGTCGAATACCAGATTGAAAATGTAACACAGATCGAAATCAATCCCAAAGCAGGGAAAACTTTTGCTTCTGAACTGCGCAGCATCCTTAGGCAGGATCCTGATGTTATTTATGTCGGCGAAATTCGGGATAAGGAAACCGCTGAAATTTCATGCCAAGATGCGCAAACAGGGCATATGGTTTTTACTACCGTTCATGCAAACGATTCTGTTACCGCTTTTGGAAGGCTTCTTGACCTGGGGGTTGCCCCTTTTATGATTGCAAATTCGGTAAGTGCAATTTTGTCTCAGAGGTTGGTGAGGATACTTTGTCCTAAATGCAAAGTGAAATATCGGCCAAATCCTGAAATCCTTAAAAAGTTCAATCTTTCTCCAGATAAATATGAGTTCTTTTACAAATCTAAGTCTGAAGTTAAGCCTGATGAAAAAGACGATTCTCCTCCATGTAATAACTGTAGTGGCACGGGTTTTCGCGGTCGCTCCGGAGTTTACGAGCTGCTTGTGCTTAATGAAAATATTAAAAATCTAATCCGCGATAATCCCAGTGTTGGAGCGATTAGAGAAGAAGCTGTTAGAACAGGAATGAAATATCTGCAAGAAGATGGCCTTCG
>CAIPFS010000274.1 GCA_903864375.1 uncultured Verrucomicrobiota bacterium | reverse complement strand
TCGCTGGCGGGTGTCGCCGGTCCATAAGGCCGTGGACCCACCGGGATGTCCCGTTTGGGGGTCCTGCGGACGGCCCACGGGCTTCGCCTTTGCGGAACGAACCTGATTTGGACCGCCCTCCGGCTCATGAGGAACGCCACCCAGGTGCATCCAGACCGGGAAAGGTGATGATCCCCGAAGCGATTGCGGACTTGCAGGACCGCGTCCCACCGTTGGATGGTCCAGCGGACAACCCATGGGCTTCGCCCGCCCAGGGGCCTCACACGAACGCCATTGAAATAAAGTGGTTCTCAGTGCCCTCTGCGCTTGCTGTGGTTTTATTCTTTTATACGGGCGCCTTCAGATTGGACCACAGAGGACCCAGAGAGCACAGAGAAAGAAGGATGGGGCCGATGGGCGCCGCTCCAGGCCGCAGGCCGTCTGAACCACGCCCGTCACGCGATTCAGCCCCGGTTTTATCCAGCCTGACCCCGAGCGCCACGGAAGGGGTTCTGCCGTGTCGCCGGCTTTCCAGTCGGTTGAGCCTTGGCCCATCCCCAAGCGTCTCGATTCACCAACGGCCCGGCAGGTTTGGAAATCTGCGGAACGGCAGACAAAAATGTCTGCGCTACTTCAAATGGCCGCCGGAATGCACGTTCGGTTCCTGGCTTCGGTTCACCTCGGAGCGGGCTTCGAGGCGGTCTCGCGCCTTGAGAGCCGGACCAAACTGAGGGTCCAATCGAAGGGCGGTCTCGAGCGGAGCCCGAGCCTCGGAATAGCGATGCTGCAACAGGTAGGCGTTCGCCAGGTTGACCCATACCTCTGTGGACCCGGGGTCCAGGCGACTGGCTTCTTCAAACTCAGCAATGGCAGACGTCAGATTCCCCTGTCGGGCGAGGGCCATGCCCAAGTTGTTGTGGGCTTTGGGATTCTGCGAATTTCCAGCGATGGCCGTTTTCAAATGGGACAACCCCTCCTCCAGATGCCCTTGGCGGACCAAAAGGCTGCCCAGATTGTTGTGGGCCTCCGGAAAATCAGGGAATAAACGGATGGCCTCCCGATACTCCTGTTCGGCCTGTTCCTGCCGGCCCAGGGCTGAATAACCGACGCCCATTCGGAAGTGCAGGTCTTCATTCTTTGGGCTCAAGGCCACGGCCTTTCGATATTGTTCGAGGGCTCCCGACCAGTTCTTGGCATCGGCAAGGGCTTGTGCGTCGAGGATAATCTGATTGGCCACCTCATCCGTGTCGGTTCGCTCCGGGAGTGGAGCCGTTCCGCCCGCCACCGTTTGGGTCGAACCGTGGGACACGTTCGTACCGGGCAGCACCGCAGAGGAACCGGACGCAGCCGTTGATGCCACATCCGGTCGGGGGCCGCATCCGGCCGCCACCAAAATTGTCAGGCACCCGGTCAGAACCGTTGTAAAGCCCACCGGCAAAGGTTCAGGGCGGGAAAACATGAAAGGAGGTTAAAACCATGGATATCGGATGACCAGCCCCGGGTAGCGAAAACCGGACGCCCGGTATCCGACGGCCAGATTGAAGATAAATGACCTGTCCCTTACTTTGAAATTCTTGGGACCCCGTGAAACAATCTGCTCAAATTGGGAAGGTCGGAGTGCAACCGTTTTCCGTGAAGCCTGTCATCGGAAGGGAGCTTTTGCTTTGCAGCATTCATTGGGCATCCGAAGATCCATCCGAATTCAAAATTGGGACACCTGTGATCAATACCTCTCCAAGCATTCAATCGATATCGGTCGACCACTGGAAACCCAACATTCCGTCGGACGGGGGAATTGAACTCGCGCGGAAGCTGGAATCAGGAGGGGTCCTTTTCCTTCCCCGGCTCTCCTTTGATCTCGAGCCGGAGGAACAAAAATTTCTGGATTCCCGATGGCTCGAGGGGAAGACCAAGAACCTTTCGCTGGAAAAGGAGGAAGCCCTCATACAAGGGGCCCTCGGATCCGAATCTGAACTTGAGGGCCTGGGGAAAATGGTCGGCCGTTTCCGGACGAACGCCATCCATCTGGTCCGCACCCTGTTTCCGTCCTATGTCGCCGGGCTGCGACCTGGAAGGACGAGCTATCGACCGGCCCAGGTTGAAAACCGCAAGACGTCCTGGAGAAAGGACGACTCACGCCTGCATGTGGACGCCTTTCCCTCACGCCCCACCCAGGGGGAACGAATCCTGCGCTTGTTCGCCAACATCCATCCGGCGGGATCGCCCCGGGTCTGGCGGGTGGGTGAACCGTTCGAGGATTTATGTCACCGAATGCTCCCCCGGGTTTCCCGGCCCTGGCCAGGTTCGGCCTGGTGCCTGGCGGCGCTCGGCATCACCAAAACCCGCCGATCCGAGTACGATCACTTGATGCTGGGACTGCACGATGAAATGAAAAGGGATACCGATTACCAACGGGATTGCCCGCAAATCCAGTTCGATTTCCCGCCCGACAGCACCTGGCTCTGCTTTTCGGACCAGACCTCGCACGCCGCCATGTCGGGCCAGTACATGCTGGAGCAGACCTTCCACTTGCCCATGCGCTCCCTCTACGTGCCCGAACTCTCGCCCCTTCGGGTTTTGGAACGACTCACCGGCCGAAAACTGGCCTGACTCAGGGCCGCCGGATGCGGATGCTGCCACCGCTCGTTTTCAAATGCAGCGGACTGCCTCCGCCATTGAATTGCCCCTTGAGCGTGTCACCGCCCCCTTTCCCAGTGGTCGTCATCGGCAAATCGGTGGTGACATCCCCTCCCGAGGCGTGGGCTTCGAGATCATATTTACCGGCGGGAGGCAGGGCCACGGTGATGTCGCCACCGGTTGTCGACAGGGTTACTTCGGATGCGTGATCCCTGGTCAGTTCCAGATGGATTCCACCCCCGGAGGTCTGCCCATGAACCTTTCCGGCGGCATTGGCGATGTGAAGGTCCCCGGCGGTGGATTTCACCTCGACCGAACCAGCGGCGTGATTGACAGAAATCCCTCCTCCCGAAGTCGACGCACGGAGGGAACCGCCCACGCGGTCCAGGTGAATATCGCCCGCCGAGGTTTCCAGGGAGGCTTCGCCTGCCACCGAACCGATTCGGATCCCGCCCCCCGAAGTGGACGCGCGAAGGGAGACCCCTGCGTTTTCCACCTCGATTTCACCCGCCGAGGTTTCGAGGGAGGCTTCGCCGACCATGGAGCCGACACGAATTCCACCTCCGGAGGTTTGGGCTCGGACGGTCCCGCCCAATTTCCCGAGGTGAATATCCCCACCCGAGGTCTTGACCCGAACCGCACCGCCGGCTTCATGGAGTTCAATATTTCCCCCTGAGGTCTTTGCCTCCATCGAACCGTCGATATGGCCGGCCACAATATTGCCACCGCTGGTCGAGAGTGCGGCCGTGGATGCGGATTTTAATTCAATCGACCCGCCCGAAGTCAAAAGGTGTACTTCTCCCTGAAAGTTGGCGACCGAGATATCCCCACCGGAGGTCTGCGCTCGCAGTGTCCCGGACAGATCGCCGACCGTGATTCCTCCGCCCGAAGTTTTGAGCTCCGCCCGCGTCTGTTGGGGAACGATCAGCGTGTAGTGGACCCGGAACGCGGGACTGCTCCAGAGATGTATTTTCCCGCCGCCCCCCGAATTTGTCGCCTTGATGCTGACGGTGTCGCCGGTCTGGTCGAAGGCGATGACGTGCTGGGCCAGTGT
The DNA here is from genome assembly GCA_903864375.1 of uncultured Verrucomicrobiota bacterium. Taxonomy (GTDB): domain Bacteria; phylum Verrucomicrobiota; class Verrucomicrobiia; order Limisphaerales; family UBA9464; genus CAILNN01. Next base: position 1,231 of record CAIPFS010000274.1, on the reverse strand, counting down.
CTTTTTCGCCTTCTCCTCGGTCGAACTCTTCACCTCGCGATCAATCGTAATCTTGAATTCCGATGCGGCGCCCGCCTTGAGTTCCACGTCCCCCAAATCGGCATCGAGGACCAGTCGAGCGCCCGTCGTGACAGTGAATTGACGCTGAATCTGATCTTTGGCGGTGGTCCCGGCGATGGCCTGCGTGACGTCACCGGCCCAAACGAGGACGGCCAGACTGGAAATCAGGCGGAATGTGGTTTTCATGGATCAGAGCACCCGAATGGCCGCCAAAAGTTTCAAGGCCATGGCGACCCCACCTCCATCTCCAGGCTCAGGCGACCTATTGGTCTGCCGTTTTCTTTTTGGCAGGAGTGGACTCTGCCTTCTTTTGGGCTTTTTCGGTCTTTTCAGCCTTCTTCTCAGGTTTGACACCCGCGGTGGCTTTGAGGAGGTACTCCTGACCATTTTTCTTCTCCACGCGACCGTGGAGGTAATCACCGGCAACAAGGTCGCCGAGAGTGGCGGGTTTGCCTGCTTTCTCGAGATGACTTTCCGCATTGAGGAAAATCACCCGGGAATGTTCCTTGCCCTCGAGGGTGACGGAAACGGCCTTCTTATCCGTCGATGCGACGGTGCCGTGGAACGGATAAGGGGCGCCTTCCTTGGCCTTCTTCTCCGCCTTTTCAGCCTTGTCGGCCTTCTTGGTGGAAGCCGCTGGTGCGGTCGGCTTGGTGGGAACGGCGTTGGTATCGGGGGCGGCCTCCAGCGACAGGCCAGCGCAAAGGACGGAACTCAGCAGGAGACTCAGGAAACGGCGGTTCATGTTCGGACGAAGGGACAAGTCAATTTTCAACGATGTGTGCGAAGCAATCCGGTTTTGACTGGCGTTCTGAAAGAGGGCTGCGACGTCAGTCCATGAGGGTTTGAGAAACGGCACCCAGATGACCCATCGAACAACCTTCCCTCCCGAAACCGTCCAAATCAATTCGTCGAAAGCTCCAAATGAGGGTGGCACGGATTCTGTCAAAGGCAAGGGGCGGTGGCGGGTAAAACCAGGTGTACCGTTAAATTCCGGCAACAGAGCTTGACCCTTTCTGTGCACCCGGCATGCTTGGCGGCTCGAGTCAAGACGCCCCGAATATGGAGCACATCCGCAACATCGCCATCATCGCCCACGTTGACCACGGCAAGACCACTCTGGTCGACTGCCTGCTCAAGCAATCCGGTACCTACCGATCCAACCAAGCCG
>CAIPFS010000273.1 GCA_903864375.1 uncultured Verrucomicrobiota bacterium | reverse complement strand
CTGTCAGCACTAATCGCCACACACTGAGGGTTTCCATCATGACCGGCCAAAACGGCTATGGGTGCGTTTGTCTGGGCGTCCCACAAACGAATGGTCTTATCGAACCCGCCAGATGCCAATAGTGTTCCTGTTCGAGCCGCTGCGGCACACGACAGATAATCCTGATGACCAGTGAGCGTCGCCTGCGCTGTTCTCCCTTCCGAAGGCCAAAGCTTCAAGGTCCGGTCCAGGCTGGCCGTGACAATCCGACCATCCGCCAGATACCCGACATATGCGACTCCGTCGCCATGTCCTTTCAGTATCGTCACCAGTTCACCGTTCGACTCATCCCAAAGTCGGACAGTGTTGTCGAGACTGGCCGTCGCCAATCCCTTGCCGTCCGGTGAGAAGGTGGTCCAGTAAACGGCGTTACCGTGTGTCAGCGTCCTGATTCGTTCCAGCCGCAACATCAATCACTAAACCAGTTCTGGCAGGGGTTCATAAATGGGATCGACCAGGTATTGCGGTCGGCCCGAAACGTCGGGCAGCATTGTGCGGGCAACATCAATTCCCAGGCAGCGGTACAGCGTGGCGAAGACTTCCTGGAAATGGACCGGGCGTTCCTTGGGATGTTCTCCCAGACGATTTGTCGATCCGATTACCTGGCCAGTTCGCAAGCCTCCTCCGGCGAGCATGGCGCACGCAACCTGAGGCCAGTGGTCTCGACCGCCGTTCTTGTTGATGACGGGTGTGCGACCGAATTCACCCCAGACAATCACCGTCACGTCTTTGTCCAATCCACGGTCTTTCAGATCATCCAGCAGGGCTGATAGTCCCTGATCAAGAATCGGTAAATGGTCGCGGGCGTTTTCAAAGTTCGTTCCATGCGGGCGACCGTGCCAATCCCAGCGACCGTATGCCAGCGTCACTACGCGAGCACCTGCCTCGACCAGTCGCCGCGCCGCGAGTAAGTAATCGTTCATCAGCGGTCCCGCATCGCCATAACCTGCGTTCTCGGTCGCACCTCGCCCATAGGTGTCGCGGACGCGCGGGTCTTCCTGCTCAAGGTCGAGCGCGTCCACCAGTTTGCTGGAGGTCAGGATTCCGAAAGCTGCCTGGTATTGAGATTCCAAACCGACCAGTGCACCACTGACTTCAGCCTCACGTTTCAAGCGATCAATTTCGTTGAGCAATTGCTTGCGATTACGCAGGCTTTCCACACTGATCCCAGCCAGTCCCAGCCGGGCCTGTTCCGCATTGGGAGCAAACGGTGCATGAGCTTGTCCGGCGAAGCCTGCCTGGCCTGGGTCACCCCAAGCGGCATTCTTCATCCGAGGCGATAACCCGATGAAAGGGAGCGTTCCTGGTTCGACCGGCCCCTGGATCTTGGAAACTGCGGCGCCGAACGAGGGCCATCCACCTGCCGGTTGGCCATTCACACTATGCCCGGTCATGCACTGGAATGCAGCATGACGTCCCTCGGAACCGACCAGGGAACGGATGATTGCCAGTCGGTCCATGCGCTCCGCCAGCAACGGAAGTAATTCACATATTTCGATGCCGGGAACCTTTGTGGCGATCGGCTGGAACTCACCACGGATTTCAACCGGGGCGTCCATTTTCAAGTCGACCATGTCCTGGTGCGGTGGCCCGCCAGACAGAAACACCATAATTACCGACTTGTGCGACGTTCGTCCTGAGGCTGCTTCCACACGCAAAAGCTCGGGCAGGCTGAGACCACCCATGGCCAGGCCACCGATCTTCAGTAGCGACCGGCGACTCATCCCGTCACAAAATCGATGCCGTGTACCCAGCAGATTAAGCATGACTCACCCTCGCAACCTTCGCATCAACATTCACCAAGGTGATAGCGTACGGATAAATCGGGATCGATGTCCATCCTGAAGTCGTTCAGAGAATTCTGAATCACCCGTGCGGTATTCCCAAGTTCCGAGTATGGACATTGTCGTTTCATACTGAGGAATCGTCTTCTGTCAGGCGATGGGATCCTTTTCCAGCCAGGCCTGGAACATGAGGACATCCCACAGCAGATAGCACCAGTCAGCCCGACCGTGAAGATGTTCGGCCCACT
>CAIPFS010000272.1 GCA_903864375.1 uncultured Verrucomicrobiota bacterium | reverse complement strand
TGTTCGCCCCCCTGTTGCTGAAAACCTGGCCGTTGAACCTGTTGCTTTATTGGATTATTTTAATTGCCACCCATACGGTCCTGTACCAGCGTCAACTCCGGGAGCGGGAAGTGCGGGCCATCGACCTCGAAAAGCGCCTCGCCACCGCCCGGTTGCAGGCGCTTCAAATGCAATTGAACCCGCATTTTCTTTTCAACTCCCTGAACAGTGTTGCCGCCCTGATGCATCGGGATGTCGAGGCTGCCGATCGCATGCTGGTCCGTTTGGGTGAACTGCTGCGGCGGACGCTGGACAGCACCGGGACCCAGGAAGTGGCGCTCGACGATGAGCTCGACTTTTTGGGACGGTATCTCGACATCGAAAAAACCCGGTTTGGCGATCGTCTTTCAATGCGCCTGGAAATTGATCCCGCAGCCGGCAAGGCCCTCGTTCCCAATCTGGTGCTCCAACCACTGGTGGAAAATGCCATCAAACACGGCATTGAACCCCGATCCGCCCCGGGACAAATCCTGCTGAGAGCCCAGGTGATTTCCGGTGAACTGCTGCTCGAGGTGGCGGACAATGGCCGCGGTCCGGCGAACCGGACATCGATGCGGGAGGGAATCGGACTTTCCAATACCCGGGCCCGCCTGCACCAGCTTTACGGGGAGGCCCAAAGCCTTGAAGCCGGCGGTGCCCCCGATGGGGGATTTCTGGTCCGAGTCCGGTTGCCTCTGCATTTCTCCTCCCTCGATTCCTCTCACACCTCACCCCATCCCTCTGCCCACGCATCATGAAACTCCGAGTTCTGATCGCCGATGACGAACCCCTCGCCCGCGAGCGCCTGCGCCGACTGCTGGAGCGACAGAACCAGGTCACCATCGTCGGGGAATGCGGCGATGGAGTTTCAACCCTGGAATCCATCCGGCGCGACAAACCTCAGGTCGTCTTGCTGGACATACAAATGCCGGAACTGGATGGACTCGGAGTGGTCGAAGGTCTCGATGACACGGCGCGCCCCGCGATCATTTTTGTCACTGCGCACGACCGGTATGCGGTCCGCGCCTTCGAGGTTCAAGCCGTCGACTATCTCCTCAAACCCGTTGACGAGAACCGTCTGGCGGCTGCACTCGAACGTGCCCGAGCCCGCTCCCTTTCCGGAAGTCAACCTGATTGGGCTCAACAATTGAACAGCCTGATTGACGAACTGCGTCCGGAAGCGAGGGCTGGCGACCGTCTGGCGGTCAAATCCGATGGACGGGTTCTCTTCGTCAAATTCAGCGAACTCGATTGGATTGAAGCCTGCGACAACTACGTGGAGTTGCACGTGGGTGCCACGCGTCACCTTCTCCGCGAAACCCTTTCCCGCCTGAGCGAGCGCCTGCCGTCCCAACAATTCCTCCGCATCAGCCGGTCGGTCATCATCAATATCGAGCGGGTCCGGGAACTCCAGCCGCTGTTCCATGGGGAATATTGCATCATCCTCCGGGACGGCACCAAGGTGACCCTGACGCGAACCTATCGGAGCCAGTTACCCCGGCTGGGCGTCGGAACAGGTTAGGGACTCCGGCAATTACCCCTTCTGACAGTGGCAAAGGCCAACTCCGAATGCTCGATGGCACCGATCCACAATTGACCTGCTCGTGACCGCGGACAAGGACCTCCTGCACCTCGGGTAGTATCTGGGTATCCCGATTTTGAAGCCGGGCGAATTTTGGCGACGGATGCGAGCAGGCAGATGGCGGTTCTGCACCTTTCACAATCCCGGAAGACAGCCTGACTGACTGCCAGAACCGCTTTGCGCCACCCGAACCTCCAGCCGCCTCCTGGAGAGCATGCCCCAGCGATAACCGCCCACAACAAGGGCAAATGCCAGCGCGCAGAAATAGAATCCGCGATGGTCGTGTTCGCGAATCAGGACGGCTTCGAGGGTCAGATCGGCAACGACCATCCCATGCCCGAAAGCATCCCACCGATTAACGAAATAGCCGGTCCGGACACCCCAGATCAAGAGCAGCGACAAAGCCAACACCCCGGCAAAGCCGCATGCCAGGATCAGAGGACGACTCAACGTCATCCACAGCTGAAACGTGGCCAGATAGGCTCCCAAGAGCGTCAAACTGACCCACCACCGTTCCAGTTCGGTGCCCCCCCTTGATCGCTCGATTGTTTTGATCTTCATCCAATACCTCTTCCCTCAATTTTGAACTGCGCAACCTGCTGGTCAAAGCAGTGAGTCGCTCCGACTCACACCACCTTACGTTGAGAAGCCAACTTTGGATGCCGGAAAAACGGCGCGCCGGTTCGATTCCGACCCTCGTTTCCATCTACAAACTGCTGTAGGTGAATGATTTAAATGATCCAGAAGGGCCACTGCCCGTGAAACTGCTGGTAAACTGGCGCCGGGGACCGCTCCTCGCCCACTGACTGGCAAAACACCACTGGAAATCGCAAAAACCCGTGTTCGCAATCGCGACCGAGCCAAGACTGGTACTGCCGAGACGGACCACCAGTCATGAAGACACGCCACATCCTCTATCCGCAAGCTTGCCCATGAAGGTCGGTTGCTGGAAATGGACCAAGACGTTTACCGCGGATGTCCGCGTCTTGTGGGCACTTTGAAGGCAAAAGCTGGTGGAGGCTCACGCCCACGCAACTTCTCGCTGCCTCCGCGGCCCAGCCCGAGTGCATTCGGGCCCCTTTGGACTGGTCTGTCGGGCCAAAGATCGTAGGCTTTCAGGGCGCTCGTCGGGAACAGCCGATTTCGGCCTTTCCGTTTGTTCGGTAGCGAAACGAGACTCAGTTTCTTGGCATGACCAAATGAAAATCGGGGCCGAGGAAATGCCCAGAAAGCGTCAGGAGGAACTAGGACAGTTCCTTACCGCGCCGCTGCTTGCCGACTTCATGGCTTCGATGTTCGGACCGCTCCCGAGAACGGTTCGATTGCTTGATGCTGGTGCTGGAGCTGGATCACTTACCACTGCTTTCGCCGCCCGGTGTTGTAGAAAGCGCGGCGAGGTCCGAGCCATCGAAGCGTCCCTCTATGAAATCGACGGTGAAATCTTGGAATCGCTTTCTGCTGCCATGAGCGAATGCGAGCATCGCTGCTCCGACGCAGGCATTCGCTTCACGTTCACCATCCATTCCACTGACTTTATCCGCGAGATGTCAACCCGCCTTGCGGGCGATTTGTTCGCCTCGAAACCGCCCGTCTTCGATGCCGCCATCGCGAATCCGCCCTATCGCAAAATCAGCACCGACTCCGCCGAGCGACGCGCACTACGTTCCGTAGGCGTCGAAACGAGCAACCTTTACACCGGCTTCATATCCCTCATTCAGCGCCTGCTCGTTCCTCGCGGCCAACTCGTCGGAATCACGCCACGGAGCTTCTGCAACGGGCCATACTTCCGCCCATTCCGCGAAGATTTTTTAAGCCAGTTGGAACTGCGCCGACTCCATGTCTTTGAATCGCGCCAAGCCGCCTTTCGAGACGACGGCGTGCTCCAGGAGAACATCATCTTCCACGCCGTGAAGGGTCGAAACCAACCCGACGAAATGCTCATCTCCAGCAGCAGCGGCGAGCATGGCGACGACATGACCAAAACGGTCTTCCCCTTTGCCGAAATCGTCCATCCGCACGATTCCGAAAAGTTCATCCACATCCCATCCACGGCTGGCCACGCCAAGGCCAAGGAAACCATGGACGGGCTAAGCTCTAGCCTCGCCTCTCTGGGCGTCACGGTGTCAACCGGACGCGTCGTGGAGTTCCGCCTCAAACAAGCTCTGCGCAAGGAACCCGATCGCGGCACCGTGCCGCTGCTCTATCCATGCCACTTCAACGGTGGCACCGTCCACTGGCCCAAGCTCGAAGCCCGGAAGCCCAACGCCATCCTCGACAACGACGAAACGCGCCCTTGGCTGGTACCCTCCGGAGTGTATTTGCTCACGAAACGCTTCACCTCGAAAGAAGAGCGCCGCCGCCTCGTCGCCTGCCTGTACGACCCGGAGTTGGTGAGTGCAGAGTGGGTCGGTTTCGAGAATCACCTGAATTACTTCCACGCCAGCGGTCATGGCTTGGAACGTACCCTGGCGGTCGGCCTTTACGCATTCCTGAACTCCACCGTCGTTGACCAATATTTCCGACGCTTCAGTGGCCACACCCAGGTGAACGCTACCGACCTGCGCACCTTGGCCTATCCCGACCGCAACACCCTGCAAGCAATGGGACGGGACATGAAAACTCTCGAACTTTCGCAGGACGAAATCGACCAACTCGTCAACAAACACCTTCATGCCTGCCGATAAACCCAGCCGCAAAGCCACCGCACGGAAAAAACGACTCGCCGAAGCCATCGAAACACTCACGGCTTTGCAGTTCGGTCAGAAACAGCGGAATGAAACCGCCGCCTACACGTTGCTTGCAATGCTCGACCTCCAGCCCGATGCCGCATGGGCCGACGCGCAGGCTCCTCTGTGTGGCATCACCCCCATCATCAACTTCATCGCGACCGCCTACGGCAACCGCTACGCGCCAAACACACGCGAAACCATTCGCGACGACGCGGTGAAGTTCTTCGTCGAAGAGGGCCTGCTGCTGCGCAACCCAGACGACCCCAATCGCCCAACCAACAGCGGAAAGACGGTCTATCAGATTGAACCGACCGCCCTCGCACTCTTCCGCCGGTTCGGAACCGTAGAATGGACTCCCACCCTGCGGCATTATCTCGCCAGTCGCGAAGCGCTCAAGCACGAGATTTCACGGAAACGTGACCTCGCCCGAGTGCCCGTCAAGCTGCCCGATGGAGCCCAAGTCGCGCTCTCACCCGGCGGGCAGAATCCGCTCATCAAGGCCATCATCGAACACTTTTGCCCCGCTTTCGCCCCCGGCGGGATTGTCCTCTACATCGGCGACACCGAAAACAAATTCGTTCATCTGGAAAGCGCGGGCTTGGCCGCGCTCGGCGTCACGTTGGATTCCGCCGCCAAGATTCCCGATGTCATTGTCCACTACCGCGCCAAAAACTGGCTCTTGCTCATCGAAGCCGTCACCAGCGCCGGCCCGGTGGATGGCAAGCGCCGAAAGGAACTAATAGACCTGTTCACCGGCTGCAAAGCGGGCCTCGTGTTCGTCACCGCCTTCGAAAACCGACGCACCATGCAGACCTTCGTCTCACACATCGCCTGGGAATCCGAAGTCTGGATCGCCGAAGACCCCGACCACATGATCCACTTCAACGGCGAGCGGTTCCTCGGGCCGTATCCGGATGTAATGCCGAAAAACAAATAGTAGCCTAACGGAGTAAATACCTGTTCTCCACTGGTGCAAGGAGCGACTGGTCAACTTATCGGCCAAGGACGACCAGGCCGCCGCTATCGCCTTATCACGCGAGTCCAATCTGCTGTGTCCTTCCACGGCCTTTGTCGCATGGGATGAGGAGGAAAAGGTCGCCGTGGCCTCGTATACTCTCATACAGCCTTCGATGGAGCCGCAGTCTCTGCTCGGCGTGATGGACATGAATGGGTACTGCCGTATTCCAAAGGAATTGGAGTCCTTTTATCGGGTCGAGGTGTCGGATGTCGACTCGGTGAATGAGAGGATTCAAGAGCTGATCCATTCCACAAGCGAACTGCCCCGTGCCGTCGAACTCGCCGACTGTCTCAATCGATTGATGGTTGGCTCAAGCCGGTCCAACGGTCCGTCTACAGCGACTGCGATCACCCAGTTACCGGATGAATGTCAGCGGGACATTATTATGTGGCTTTGCCTTTGGGAACGACTCCGACAACTGGACCCGGTCCTGGCCAAAAAGCTCAAGCACACCCGCAGGAATTCGCGTACAGCCGGGAATCGGACCGCCACCCGCTCATCCCTCTGCAATCGTGTCCGGGAGGCGTTGTCACGGGTCCTGTCCGGAACGACTCGCAAGGAAATCGAGTCGACCGTTTCAAAGCTGGATCAAATCGAGCTGAGGATTCTGAAGCGGATGAACCTTCTTTTGCCGCCGTAAACGTCGGTGGAGAGGTGCTTGAATTCATCCCCAGGAATGCGGACTTTGAAACGGAGCGGGGGTATTCTTGTCTCCGCTACGGCATAAGGGCACGCGGTCTTGGATGCACAGTGAGGGTTCATGGAGGGGGCCTGTTGACAGCGTGGCCAGCAATCGGCAGCGTCGCGTTATGCGTGGCATGAGAGAAAAACGCCTCCCCGTTATCGGATCGAGCCTGCGTTTTTCCCTCCTTTTCATTCTTGGGATGGTGTTCACGTCCTTCGCTACGGTCACCCCCCTGCCGCCACGGCTCACCGACAACGAGGAGCCCATCGTTTTCCCGGATGACTCCGGTGTTGTCGACGTGACAAAGCCGCCCTACAACGCGAAGGGCGACGGTCGCTCGGATGACAGCGATGCCATCCAGAGGGCTTTCGACGATCACCCCTCCCAGAACCGAATCATCTATTTTCCTGACGGAATCTACCTGGTCTCACACCAGATTGAGTTCGGCCTTTCCCGGCGCTTCCACCCCGACAAGAAGATCGACGGACGCGATGCATTGCACCAGCGCCTGACCATCCTGCAGGGACAGAGCCGCGACAAAACCATCATCAAACTGGCGGACAACTGCCCGGAATTTCAAACGACTGGCATTTCGGAGCCGGAAAAGGATGTCGGGCGCCCCATCGGGCGCGGAGTGGTGTGGACCGGCGAGAACGTGGCCCAGCACTTTCGCAATGCGGTCCGAAACATCACCATCGACACCGGAAAAGGCAACCCGGGTGCCTCGGGAATCCAGTTCAACGCCAGCAACCAGGGGTGCATGCACCAGGTGAAAATCGTCAGCGGCGACGGGGCCGGAGCGATCGGTTGCGACCTCGGCTTTACCGGCGACGCCGGCCCGGCAGTCGTGCGCCATCTGGAGGTGGTCGGCTTCGACTATGGAGTCTGGGTGTGCGCCCTTAACTCATTCACGGTCTGGGATGTCCAACTCCAGGGCCAAAAGAAGGCGGGCATCCGCTGCCCCTGGGACATGGCCATGCTGCACCGGGTGCACAGCGTGAATACCATGCCGGCACTCTGGATTGGTAACCGTTGGTTAAGCTTCACCACTCTCATTGATGGCGAACTGCTCGGCGGTGCCCCTGACCAACCGGCCATCCGCATCGACGGCGGCAACAAGGACCACCATTTTTTCGGACGCAACATCAAGTCAACCGGTTACGGCTGGACGGTGAAATCGAGCACCGACGCGTCACTGAATGCCAGGGGGAACATTGAAGAGTACTCGTATGGGCCGGTCACCAAAGCCTTCCCGGACTGCGTGCCGAAAACACTCAACCTGCCCGTAAAAGAGGCTCCAGAAGTGCCTTGGGGCGACCCGAAGAGGGACTGGGCCAACGTGGTAAGATTCGGTGCCAAGATGGACGGAAGCGATTGCACCGAAGCTGTCCAACGGGCCATCGACAGCGGAGCCCGGGTGGTTTACTTCCCCGGAGGCGAGGTCCAGCGAACCTGGGGCAGGACAGGGGTCGAATACCGCATGAAAAAAATTGCGCTGCGCGGTCACGTACAGCGCTTCCTGGCCTGCGAAGCCTATGTGAACGCCGAACGCATCGATGTCGAAGATGGGATCGCGCCGGCGGTGGTGATCGAGCGGTTCATGCCGAGCTGGGAGCATGGCGTGATGGAAATCCATCAAAAGAGCAGTCGCACCCTGATTTTGCGCGACATCAATGGCCTGGTTCATCAGGAAGCCAGGGGAGACGTCTTCCTCGATGATGTCTGCGGCGGGTTGTACCTGCGCCATCCTGGGGCCAGCGCCTGGTGCCGCTACTTTAACTATGAAGTATCTCCGGGCCTTGGTCTGGTGAACGACGGCGGGAACCTGTGGATCATGGGGAGCAAGATCGAGCATCCCAACCCCCAGGTGGAATTACTGAACGGCAGCCACACTGAAATCCTGGGTGCGATGTGGTACGCGGGCTTTGGCGACGTAGTGGAAAAGCCCGGCATGCGCATCGTCGACTCCGCCGCCTCGATCGTCTGCCACCGCCAGCATAGCTTCGGCCCGGGACGTTGGAAAAACTGGATCGAAATCGAGCGCAGGGGCGAGAAATTCCTCTGGACCAACTGGGCTCTCGATTTCCTCGCGACCGCCGCTCCGACCGACCTTGACGAGGTCGGCAGGCTTCGTCAGCCCTGAATCGACTGTGCCGGAAGCCACATGACCACACGGTCCCAAGAGGCCAGTCCCACCCTTTGTTTACAGATCGGCCTCTGGCGCTGGTCCCGGAGAAACTGGGGATGAGATTTGACTGAACCCATTTCCCGCGGACTACGCCTTGCGTATTCTGCATGTGCGGTAAACATGGTCCTGAATGAGTCGCGGTCAACCGGCGGGAGTTCCGAGGGTGACGGAACTCCGGGTTGCCCCGTTGCACCAAATGATGAAGACATGGATCGTAGTGGGCAGGCTATTCAGCCTGATGGTTCTAACATTGAATCAAGCGGTCGCCGCCGAACCCCAAGCCTCGACCGGTTGGGTGCTGGTGATTCATGGGGGCGTCGGCGTGCCGTCAAAGAATGAACTGCCCCCCGCCAAAGAGGCGGCCTATCGGCAAGCCCTCGGCGAAGCGCTCCAGGCTGGACAGGCGGTGTTGAGCACCAACGGGACCAGCCTTGATGCCGTCGTCGCCGCCATCAAAATCATGGAAGATTCCCCCCTTTTCAATGCGGGGAAAGGTGCCGCTCTCAACCATGAAGGAGTGGCCGAGCTGGATGCCTCGATCATGGATGGCACTCATCTCCAATCGGGTGCCGTGGCTGCGGTGCGACAGATCAAAAACCCCATCGAAGCAGCACGCCGGGTGATGGACAATACATCCCATGTCCTGTTGGTCGGCCCAGGAGCCGACGCATTTGCCCGTCAGCAGGGTCTACCACTCATGCCTCCGGAATATTTCATCATTGAGCAACGCCGGAGGCAACTGGAACAAATCCAGAGCGAGGTGAAAGCAAAGAAGAGGGCCGATAACTGGGTCACGCGGGTCGCGGACCGGGTCGGTACGGTGGGAGCCGTCGCCCTCGACAAACACGGCAATCTGGCAGCCGGAACTTCGACCGGCGGACTGGCCGACAAACTCCCGGGGCGGGTGGGTGATTCCGCGATCATCGGTGCCGGCACCTATGCGAACAATGCGACCTGTGCGGTTTCCGGGACGGGACAGGGGGAGTATTTCATCCGTGCGAGTGCCGCACGCGATGTCGCCGCACTCATGGAATACCGGGGGATGTCCCTCGCGGACGCGGCAGAGACTGTGGTGATGAAGAAGCTGACGACCATGAAGGCGGAAGCCGGAATCATCGCCCTGGATCGCAAAGGCAATATCACGACGCCCTACAATACGGAGGGCATGTTCCGGGGAAGTGTCCGCGAGGATGGCCAACGGAACATCGCCATCTATGAAAAATAGTCCTTTGATGCTTCTGGCCACTGCGGTGGCGATGACGTTCACCTGGGCATTGTCCGCCGCCCCGGACGAGACCCGGGGCCACCTAATGATCATCGGCGGCGGGCGGCAACCGGCGGGACTGCTGGAACGGTTCATCCGCCTTGCCGGCGGAACCAATAACGCAAAGATCATCGTGCTGCCGATGGCCAGCGAAGACGCTGTCAGCTCCGGCACGGAATCCGTATCCGAATTCACGAGCCTCGGAGTCACGCAGGTCGAGTCCGTGGTGCTCACGCGCGCCGAGGCCTTGAACCCCGCCTCCGCCACACGGCTGACCGGTGCGACCGGGGTCTTTTTCACAGGCGGCGACCAATCCCGATTGGCTGCCGTCCTTGTCCATTCTCCGATACAACAAACGCTGAAAAACCTTTACCTCCGGGGTGCTGTTATTGGCGGCACCAGCGCCGGCGCAGCAATCATGAGCGAGGTCATGATCACCGGCGAGGAACTGCTGAATCATGACAAGGCAAACGCTTTCAGGTCCATCCAGCAGAACAATATCGAGACGACAGCGGGGCTCGGATTCGTGACCAACGCGATCATCGACCAGCACTTTATCCAGCGAAAACGCTACAACCGCCTCTTCAGTGTAGTTCTCGAACATCCAAGCCTTGTCGGAATCGGCATCGATGAATCCACCGCAATCGTTGTAGACCCGGACCAGACGTTTGAAGTGTTGGGCGAGAGCGCCGTGCTGGTGACGGATGCGCGCTCGGCCACACATATCCGAGCCGATCGAAACGGCAATCTTTCAGTCGCCGATACCCGTGTTCATTTACTTCTGGCGGGTGACCGTTTCGAGCTGACGAGTGGACGTTGTGTTCCGAAACCGTGAGCGCCTGACCTGCCACATGTCAGGCGCCGGCACAACGCCAGCCTTTTCCCGGGATGCCAACTCCCGATCGATCAGCGCCGCCTTACGGACGGCAGCCACTTCCTGCGGGCAATGGCCGTTGCCGAGGTGTCTTTAGAACGGGAGAGGTGATGATCCCTGCAATGGCGTGGCGGGCGTGGTTCAGACGACCTGCGGATTGGACTGGTGCGCGTCGGCCCATCACCCAATCCTTCTTTCTCCGTGTTCTCTGTGGTTAATCCTTAGAACAGTGAGCAAGAGTCCAACCGCAGAGGGCTCAGAGAGCGCAGAGAACCAATTTTTCAATGGCGTTTGTTGGAGTCGCCTGGGCGGGCAAAAAGCTGTTGTTTGGAAGACAAGAATGTGTTCGCTACCAGGCGCACAGGAATTCCACGTAAGCGGCGGAGCCGTCGCGGAGCCATCCATCAAGCTGGGCCTGATCCTTCAACTGTTGACCCCGCTGCCGGGGCACCAGGATGAAACGGGTGGTCAGATCCGGCAGCGATGACAAATCGCTCCAGAGCTTCTCGAATTGCATGACCGGAAACACATCCTCCTGCCCGTGTCCCCATCGCTTCTTGACCTCCTTCAAGGTGACGTAGGTTGGAAGCCGGTTGGCCACCTGTCGAATGGCCGCCGTGATTCTCGCCTGAGCTGCTGCCGCCTCGACGGCGTCCGTTGAAAGGGTCGATGCCAGATCACCGCGCGTAAGACCGAAGGCCGGCAATAACTGGTCCAGATCGATCCAGGTCGACATCGAGTTGTAGAAGGAGAGCTGGAATTCGTCTTCCTCACGGGGCATGGCAAGGCCCTCGACAATTCGTGGACGGCCATTCACGCGGGCCAGTCCGCCGCCGCGATCCTCGAGTCGCCGGGAGATGACTTCGAAGGTCAGTGCCGCGCCGCCGGCGATGTGATGTCCCAGGTATTCGGGAGCGGCGTTCACCCCGCACGTGTCGACATTGTGCAGCAGCACATGGCGCAATTGGGGGCGCTGCTGGAGGATTCGGGCGAGCACTCCATTGCGGAACAGATTCGGAAGCTCATAGAAATGCCCGACCGGATGCAGGCATTGAAGCGGCACATTGTCGGTGTAGTCGGATGCCTCACCCACCCCGCGGGCCCATTGGATCAACGCCGCCCGAAGGCTGTCCCGCACCTTCTGCTGCTGCTGGTCCAACTGCTGCTGTGGCATCTCCTCCCAGGCGAACCGTAGATCGCGCTCGGTGGGAACAAAGCGAAGTCCGACACTGCGTCCCGGAGACAATTCGAGCGCCCCCGGGTAGTGGTACCCTTCCACCCGCCGCAGGAACTCTTCGGTCGGGCCATGGGTCAGGTAGCTGGTCGAAAAGAGATGCGGCAGGGACACGCCGACCTGTTCTGAAATCTTGCGGCTCTTGGCGAGGTGAGTCTCGAGAAAGGTCCGATGGCGACCTCCCCACTTGCAGAACGGATGCAGCGCCTTGCAGACACCCGCCCCCTGGGTCCAGCGGGAGCCGGCACCCGCCGCGAGCGTGAGCACGCCCACCTCTCCCGCCTGAAGGGCGGCCCGTCCAAGGTGAACCACCTCCGAGCGTCGATCCCCTGTGAGATCAATGAAGTCATCCGTCCGGACATCTTCAATCAGCGTATCCGGTCGCAACCGATTCTGCGCCAGTCCGATCCGGCCATCCTTCAAGTCGGCCCGTATCTGCTCGTGCTGCGCTCGATCGAATCCATTTTGTTCCAGCCACTGGTCGAGCGACTGACCGCCGCCCCGTTCGGTCTTGCCCCGCGGCAGAAAGGCGTCAAACAGGGTCTGAACCAGCCCCCGCAATTCCGGACGGGAACGGGCGGCGGCTCCCAGGCGATCCAATTCCGCCCGCCGGGCGGCGGGTAATTGCTGGCGGTCCTGGCGCAGCAGCGCCGGAACGGTCAGAGCGTAGTAATTGGCCGGCATGAGCGCCTGGTCGCCGTCCAGAAGTTCCGCCCAGGTCCCGCGCTCATTGATGGCGTAATCAAAAACCACCGGGTCCATGGCGAATGGAAGGGCGTTGGCCAGCTGACGCTTGGTGGCCAGCATCGTCTTCTGCAGCCAATCCTGGGCAACCGCCTTCCTTTCGGGGGCAAAAATAAATCCCATCCCGCCACCCGACATCCCTCCGAGCATCCAAAAACCCCAAAAGTCAGCTCCGAATTCGGCCTCGGCCTGGCGGATCAACCGCTCGGTATAATCATTTGACGCCCAGGGGATGATCGTCTGCAGGGGCCCTCGAAAGTTGCGGGTGGTCGCAGCACCCAACGCCCGGATATCCCCCCGTTGCAACGCATCCAAAACCTCATCCAGAATGCCCAGGGCCGCCTGTCGCGCGGTCCATTCCGCCCCCGATCTCAGGAGGTATTTCTCGGTCACCATTTCGAGAATGGGACCCACATTTTGAGCCATGCCGCCGTGGACCACCACCAGCGAATCCTGAAGGCGCTGGCGGGTCTCCGGGGAACAGTCTCCCGCATTGAGAATGCGATGCCGGGGCATCAGGCGTCCGCGGGAAACGCCCCATTCGGGATCGTCCTCACCCGCGATGACCCCTTCGATCAACTTCATTCCCGGCCATACCCCACCGGAATCCTGCCATCCTCCACCGGAGCCCCCCAACCACTCGCCCAGAAGAGCGCGGGCAAGAACCAGACGACGCTCGGATTCGGCCAGGGCACCCGTCAGGGAGGAGGCCTGACCGGTCGCGCGCATGCAGACGCTGATCAGGGCACCCAGCAGATTGGTGGACACGGCCAGTCGGGAGCCTTTGGGAATGTCATTGACGCAGGAGACGAGTTCCAACCCGCGCCCAGGTCCGACGAGGCGGGCCAGCAATTCCGCCAGCGAATGACCGGACCCCTCAATGCCCGGCGGCACCAATCCGGAGGCAATGACCGCCGCCTTGAGCAGACCGAGGTAATCCTTGGCAAAATCAAATACATCCGCCAGTGAAGCGATCTCCGTCGAGGCTCCCAAATCGACCGAGGTCAGTCGCAGCACCGGTTCATCCAAAACCCGGAGCCAGGCGCTGACCGGTGGGCGCGGAGCGGAGTCCCGCCCGTGAACCCCCAAATCCACCGAGATGTTCAGCACCTTGGCTCCCTCGGGGTAGTCCATTCCAAGAAAGAAAATATCGGACCAGGCGGAATGGGTCAGGTCCATCCGGACGGGGGTCGATTCCCTCAGAATGGGATAGGCCCCATCCCGGTCCCGTTGGAGCAGGAGCGGATGGAATCTCAGCGGCTGGTCCGCCGGGTGCCCCATCCGGAACATCCATTGATTTCCCCGCACCTGACGCACACTGCGCCGGACCTGATCTGCCAGTGTCTGGAATGCCAGTCGATGATAGGCGGAGGCCAGGGCGGAGCTGATCCCATCGCTGGGTCCATCGAGATTCTGGGCGGCCAGAAAGGTGTCGATGGCCTCTTCGAACCGGCGGTTCAGCAGGTGCTCGTATCCTCGAAACGGAATGCTGGCCCTTGGACTGCCCCGCCCCTCGCGAACGAGGGCATCCGGAAGGTGAAAACGGTGAATCGCAGCCAGAAAAAAGAGCGCCCGCACCCGCTCATAAAGGTTCTCGTTCCGACGGCGAAAAAGATCGAGTTCCCCGGTCTCACTGAGAAGCGTATCGACCGTGGCCTGACGGCAGGTGCGTTCGATGGACTCATTGCGAACCTCGGGGTCGGTGGCGAGAATCAGGCGGGTCAACATGGCGGCAGGGCTGTCGCTGAGGTTATCGGGTGCGCTGTGCCAGCAATTCAACGATCTGCGACAACACCTCGTCACGATCACTTCCGGCGAGGGCCAGAGCCAGTTGCGCGGCGAGAAGTCCGTATTTACCCCCCAGATCATACCGGCGTCCGGCGGTTTCAAAGGCGAGATACCGCTCGCGTCGGGCCAGCTGGCTCAAAACGGCCGAGAGATGAACAGACCCGGTCAATGGAGTCTTCGCCACCAACTCACCCAGGTGGTCCATCACCGTCGGGGTCAGGACGTGCAGGCCAAAAAAGCAGAGGTAATGACCAGCCCGCAGCCCCGGGACCAGCAGCCGCTGCTCGGCCTCGGTCGGGGTTGGCTTTTCCGCAACGTCCACGACTTCGTACAGCCCTGTCTCGGCCGCCACGCGCCGCCCGCCCACGGCTCCGTAATACGGCAACTTGCTTTCGTGGGTCGCCTGGACGGCGGAGACGCTGCACGCCTCCCGGGTCGCGGTGTCGACCAATTGCCGGGCACAGCCACGCTCGGACATGGTGACATAGACATGGTCACCCACCAGCAACAGGAACGGCGCATCCGCGGTGAAGGTCCGTGCACAGGCCACCGCATGGCCGTAGCCGAGGGGTTCAGTCTGCTCAATGAACGTCAACCGCCCCTGATGGGGACCCGCCGCTGCCGCATAGGCTGCCTGCGCTCCCGGCTGGAGCACGACGGCAATCGATTCAATGCCAGCGGAAAGGGCCTCCTCAATGAGAAGGGTCAGGACCGACTTGGGTGTTCCGTCCCGGTCCACCAGGGTTTGGAGCGGGAGCGTTCGCTGGTTTCTACCGGC
>CAIPFS010000271.1 GCA_903864375.1 uncultured Verrucomicrobiota bacterium | reverse complement strand
TGATGGTAGTTCAAAAAGGCCATCCGATTCATTTACCAAAGAGAACGATCTTTTGACAACAATATATTGGATGACGGACTGGGCTCAACGCCACACTGACGCCGTTACTTGATGTCCATGAACCCTTCAACCCTTTCGGGTCTGACCCTGTGGCTGGCTCTCGCCGCACCGGCCATGCTCGCCGTCACCGGAATCCTGGTGGCCCCTCTCCATCGGGGTCGACCGATCAGCCTGGCCCGTCTTGCCGCCCGCATGTCGGCGGTGGGGCTGGCCTGTTCCCTCCTGTCAGCATTCTGCCTTTGGTTCACCGGCCCGACCCAGGCCTCATGGAAGATGGTCGGTCCCTTCGAGTTGGGGCTCCATATCGACTCCCTGTCGCTGGTGACGCTCAACCTCGTGGCGTTCCTGCTCGTGGTCGTCTTCCGCTATTCCGTATCGTACATGAGTGGAGACCCCGGGCAGGCCCGATTCACCCGGTGGCTCTGCCTCACCGGGGCCTCGGTCCTGACCATCCTCATCTCGGGAAACCTTGTTCAATTTGCCCTCGCCTGGAGCTCCACCAGCTGGTGCCTTCATCATCTCCTCGTTTTCTATCCCGAACGCCCGGGGGCGCGGCTGGCCGCACGAAAGAAATTCATCGTCAGCCGCCTGGGCGACGCCTGTCTTCTCGCCGTGATCGCTCTCTCGTGGAAGACGTATCAGACCTGGAATTTTTCTGAACTCTTCATCGGCGTCGACCGACTCCGCCATGCCGCTCCGGAATCCATTCCCATGGAGGCCAGTCTGGTCAGCTTTCTCCTGGTGCTCGGTGCCATGCTGAAGTCCGCCCAGTTCCCTTTCCACAGCTGGCTGCCCGACACGATGGAAACACCGACGCCCGTCTCCGCGTTGATGCACGCCGGCATCATCAATGCCGGGGGATTTCTCATCCTTCGATTGAACGCGCTCGTGCTGCTGTCGCCGTTGGCCATGGCAACCCTGGCGCTTTTTGGGGTCTTCACGGCCCTGTTCGCCTCGCTGGTCATGCTCACCCACGCCAGCATCAAACGATCCCTCGCCTTCTCAACGGTGGCACAAATGGGGTTCATGATGCTGGAATGTGGCGTCGGAGCGTTCTCGCTGGCCCTGCTTCATCTGGTCGCTCATTCCCTCTACAAGGCTCATGCCTTCCTGTCGTCGGGCGGTGCGGTCCACCAACCCCGCGCCACATTGCCACGCCCGCTGCCGCGAAATTCCCGGACCGCGCTTGTTGTTTCCCTGGTGACCTCCCTGGCCCTGACCGCGATTTCGGCTTTCCTGCTCAACATCCATCTGGCGACACCCGGCCACCTGCTAATGACCTGCCTGTTGCCTCTGGCCCAGACCCACCTCCTCTGGGGTGTCTGGATCCGCTCGCCGCGCTTTCTTCACGGTCTTCTGGCGGCCGGCATTGCTTTCGGGATCGGCCTGGCGTATTTCGCCCTGAACCGCCTTTTCGAAACCCTTTTTCCGCCGCTCCCCCACAGTGTGGTTTCGACGATTTCCGTGGTGGAATGGACTCTCCTTCTGCTCTTGCTACCCCTGTTCCTCGCCCGGCTGTGGATTCTTTCACTCCCATCGGAATGGGGCCATCACCCCTTCTTCCAGCAACTTTATGTCCATGCCCGCAACGGATTCTACTTCAATACGCTGGCAAATCGGACCGTGGCCGCCCTTTGGCCGTTCAAGACAACCCGCTCCCACTCATGACCTGCCCCACGTCCCTCTTCTCCAACACCATGGATCAGGACTTTCTCGAGCCTGCGATTCAAACCGCCGGCCGTCGGATACCTCCCCTGTGGCCCTTGAGCCATTTCGTGGCCGTCAATCCATTTCTCGGGTGGACCGATCACCATTTTCGCGACGTCGCTCACCAGCTTCCTTCGATTGCTCATGGAGACATTTTTCTGCCGCCCAGCTATTATCTGGAACAGATTGAAGCGGGTCGGATCACCCCGCTTGATCTGGATGCGGCACTCCGGTCGGAGCCGGGGCATCTTCCAGGCCGTTCCGTATCGTCCTCCCCGATCGCCGACCTGGGGTCATTGATATCGGCCCTGCAAAAGCAATCGGGTGCCCCAAAAAATGAACAGATTCTTACATTTGCAGAACATCTTGACCAGAAGGACGGCTCCTCATGGAACACGCTGATTGTGGAAGAAATTTCCAAGTGGTGTTCCGTCTATTACGACCAGGGACAATCCTCCTGGCAGATGCCGTGGCGGAATCTGCCACTTTGGAGGGCCTGGCGTCAGGCGGCTCAGCGGGACCTCAATCCGGAACTATGCGGCTTCAAAGAGTTCCGACGGTTCGTCCAAGGGCTGCCGGACGATCCGAACACGGCGATTCAAGAATCCATCGAAATTCTTGGAATTTCAAAGGAGTCAATCACCCCGTTCCTGCATCGTCAGTGGATGACCCTTTCGGGCTGGAGCAGTTATGTCCAATTCCTGGTCCGGGAAAAGTCGATGGCCGGTCAGACGGATGAATCCCTGATCTCCCTTCTCGCCATCCGATTGTCCTACGATCGAGCACTCCGACAACAGTTCCTCGGAGTGGCCAATTCAGAGGCGGCCTGGAAGGACCAAATCCAAAAAACAGTCGGAGTTTCGACAGCCCCCGTCCCGGGGACCATGGCCCGGTACGTCGCCATGAAGGCATTGGAAAATTCCTACCAGCGTGAGTTGGTCGGGAAATTGCGTTCGTCCGCCCCTTCGACGCGCATCGCAACGGCAAGAAAGCAGCTTCAAGCCGTGTTTTGCATTGATGTCCGTTCCGAAATATTCCGGCGGGCCCTGGAGGCCCAATCGGATCAGGTTGAAACGATCGGTTTCGCCGGATTCTTTGGAGTGGCAGTGGAATACATCCCCCTCGGACAATCTCACGGCCGGGCGCAATGCCCGGTCCTGCTCACACCGAAGTTCCAAATCCGCGAAGGTCTGACCGGAGCCGAAACGGGCGCGGAGCAAAAGGCCCTGGCCCGTAAAAACCTCGGGCAATCCCTGTCGGAGGCCTGGCGGTCATTTCAGACCTCGGCCGTCTCCTGCTTCTCCTTCGTCGAAACAGCCGGGCTTGGGTACGGCATCAAATTGGTCCGCGAAATGGTCGCCTCGCAAGGCAGTTCCATTCACCTTCCAGATGACCCGGCGCCGAACCCACTGGGACCTCAAATTGGAAAGGTCCCTTCCACGCCGGTATGCCGTCGCCCGACAGGACTGGATGAAACCGAGCAACTGGAACTGGCGGCTGGCGCACTTCGGAATATGGGACTGACCCGCAACTTCGCCCGACTGGTGCTGGTTTGCGGTCACGGAAGCACCTCCAACAATAATCCCTACGCTTCAGCCCTCGATTGTGGGGCCTGCGGAGGGCACTCCGGGGACGTCAATGCCCGTGTCGCCGCCCGGATTCTGAATCGTTCATCCGTTCGGAAAGGGCTTCTCGAGCGTGGCATCCGGATACCAGAGGACACGCTTTTCCTTGCCGGCCTCCACAACACCACCACGGACGAGGTCGAGCTTTTTGACCTGGAAGATCTCAATCCCGGGGACGCGGCCCAGGTCGCGGTCGCACGGGATTGGCTCACCCTCGCCTCGCGGCAATGCCGGGGCGAACGGGCGCTCTCGATGGACCTGTCCGCCGGGTCGCCTTCGACCATCGATCTGGAGGTGGTTGCCCGCAGTCAGGACTGGGCGCAAGTCCGTCCGGAATGGGGTCTTGCAGGCAATGCGGCCTTTATCGCGGCACCCAGGGAACGGACGAAACAGCTGAATCTCGGAGGCCGTACCTTTCTGCATGACTACGATTCAAGCAGAGACCCGGATCTGACCATCCTGACCTTGATCATGACCGCACCGATGGTGGTGGCCAGCTGGATCAATCTCCAATACTACGCTTCCACCGTGAACAACCGCGTGTTTGGCAGCGGCAACAAGGTGATTCACAATGTGGTGGGCACTTTTGGTATCTGGCAGGGGAATGGAGGGGATCTTCAAACCGGGCTTCCCCTTCAATCGTTGCACGACGGGCAGGACTGGCGACACGAGCCCATCCGATTGACCGTCATCCTGGAAGCCAGACGACAGGACATCCAGCAGGTCATGAACGCCCATGCTTCTGTTCGGGAACTCGTGGAAAATGGCTGGGTTCTGCTGATTGCCCTGGAGCCCGACTCCCACCGTCCGTGGCGTGCCGTCGGGGAGGGGCAATGGGAAGAACTACTCCTTCCCACCGCTCCGTCCGCATGAACCGGCGCTTCAAATCCCGACCAATTCCAGCTGCTGGTAAACATCCCGCAGCCAGGTCTTGAGTCGTTGGCGCTCCATCAATCCAAGCCCCGTTGTCGCCTTGTCCGCCGGATTCTGTGCCGCCCAGAAGCTGCTGCTGGTCGCATCGATTTTGTGCATGACCGCATCCTGAAGGTGGCGGATTCCAATGACCCGGGCCCCCGCGGCCTGTGCACGCGCCAACTCCCCGGATTGTTCCAGCAGGGAAAAGTCTGAACCGCGGATCTGGTTCAGGACGAGGACGTAGCTCAGCCGTGATTCAAACCGGTCCAACAACCGTTTCAGGAGGTCCACCGAGTCTTTTCCGGCATCCATGACATGCCAGTAGTGCAGCGACACCCCCAGTTCCGGAGCCAGTTCCAGAACGCTGGATTCATCCATCCATCGCACCAGCGGATCGTGGGTTTGTGCTGCCAGATCGACCAGAATACGGCGGTCCGGCTGGTCCACCGCCGCCTCGATCAATGCATCGAGAGTCTCATAACGGTCCACCAGAACCGGGGAGGCGTAACCGGAGTAAAAACGCATCAAGGCCCCGTGGGAACGGTCCGTATCGAAGCCGAGAAAGGGCAGTTCCCGATCGATGAAATATTGCGCGATGAGTCGTGCAACCAGCGATTTGCCGACGCCACCTTTTTCGCCTCCGATGAAATGAATATGGGCCATGAATGAATTTATTGAGGGCTCAGCCTCGCAGAAGCGCCTCAAACTCCAAGCAACAATTGTTTGTCATGGATGGGTCCTGAATTCTGGTCCGTGCAGAGCTTCGCCCTTCTCAAATCAGGACGAACTCAATAATTTCCTCCCTGAAATGTCTCCCCGCCTTTCCATTTTCCTCCCTTGCGTGGCACTGGGCACGCTCTGCCGGACCCTGTCCCCCCTCCACGCCGAAGGAACCAATGCCGTGGAAACCGAAATCACGGGTTCGGCGGATGCACTGGCAAAGCAGCTCGCCAATCCAGTCGCCGCGCTCATCAGTGTGCCGTTCCAGAACAATTTTGATTTTGGCATCGGGCCCAACGACGGATGGCGGTACACGCTCAATGTCCAACCGGTGGTCCCGTTCTCTTTGAATGACGACTGGAACCTGATCAGCCGCACCATTGTTCCGGTCATCCATCAGCAGGACGTCGTCGGTTCGACCAGCCAGACCGGCTTGGGAGACACCGTCCAAAGCCTCTTCTTCTCCCCCAAAGAGCCCACCTCGGGAGGCTGGACCTGGGGTATCGGGCCCGTCCTCCTTCTACCAACAGCGACGGACGGACGCCTGGGGTCGGAAAAGTGGGGTTTGGGTCCGACGGGAGTTGCCCTGAAGCAGGAGGGAAAATGGACCTATGGAGTCCTGGCCAATCACCTGTGGTCCGTGACCGGACATTCAGACCGTGCCGAGGTCAACGCCACGTTCTTGCAGCCTTTTGTCACGTACTCTCTCGGGCACGGACAGAACCTGACGGCTCAGACAGAAACCACCTACGATTGGAAATCGTCCAAGTGGACCGTTCCGCTGGGATTACTCTACGGAAAGGTGACCCGAATCGGCTCTCAAATGGTAAGCTTCGGTGGCGGAATCCGATATTACGGAACCAAACCGGATGGGGCTCCTGACTGGAGCATTCGCGTCAGTCTGACCTTTCTTTTCCCGAGATAACCTTCGACTTACCCATTTACATCCGACAATTCACGATCATGAGCACCCCTCCCGTGGCCCGCTGGACAGCCTCCCTGCTGGGCTGTGCCCTCCTGCTCGGCAGTTGCGCCACACAACCCGTGGCCACCGATTCGTCGAGTACGGAGCCCATTGCGGATACCATCTACACGGACGGTCCCATCCTGACGATGAACGATGGGAATCCGTCGGCGGAAGCGCTGGCGGTCAAGGACGGCAAAATTCTGGCCGTCGGAAGCAGCGCCTCGGTTCTGAAGAC
>CAIPFS010000270.1 GCA_903864375.1 uncultured Verrucomicrobiota bacterium | reverse complement strand
GGTGGTTGGTAAGCGATGCCCCGGCCGCTCGCGCCTGGATCGCCTCTTCTTCCCTGCCACCAGAAACCAAGAGCCAGTTGCTGGGACCCTAGCGAGGCGGGCCGTCCTGTCCCAAGCCCTGATTCAGGGCGTCTTTGCCGGACCGATCAATTCGATGAAGATGCCGTCCGGGTCCTGGAAGGTCACCAGCAGGGTCCCTCCCCCAAGATCGACAGGTGACTCACCGAGAAGCCGGACTCCGGCGCTCTTCAACCGCTGCAATGCCGGCGTCATATCCGTGACGTAGAGGGTCAGATAATTCAGTCCGGTGGTTGAATGGATGAATTTCCGTTCCGGTTGGGTGGCACCGGCTCCGGGAAAGGCCATGAGTTTGAGTTTGGTGGCTCCTTCTCCCTCCCCCAATTCAAAAACCCGGATTTTGACCCCCCGACGGTCGGTCAGTCCAATTTTGCCTCCCATCGCTGGAGGAAGTTCGAAACCCGGGATTTCGCGGAAACCGATGACATTGGTGTAAAAGGCGGCGGACTTGTCGAGATCACCGACGACCGCGCCGATATCGATCACCGTCTTGGAAAACGAGGAAACCGGGCCCGCTGCGCGCACAGTGGAAACCAGGCCTGTGGAGAAAACCGCCAGGCAAAACCCGAGAGCCAGCGCGTGGGGGAACGGACGGATTCGGTCGGAAGAAATGGTCATTGCCAAAGGCTACCGTCGTCCTCGGGCACGGCAAGGAAAAGCCAGGATTGGGGATGGCACTGCCCGGGGCCTCGTGTCGTGTGACCGAAATGGCTTACCGTTTGACGCGAGGCGACGAGCGACGAGCATACCCGCGGTGGTCTTTGAGGAGTGAGCAACGAACTGCATGCTATTTCCGTCCCACGACACTAGACAATCGTCAGTTGGACACTGCTCTCGATGATGCCCGTCTCGATGGCATATCGGGTCAAACCTGCGGTCTCATGAATATTGAGTTTCGCCATCAGGTTTTCACGGTGCTTCTCAACAGTCTTGATACTGATCCCTAGTACCGAGGCGGTCTCCTTGTTCGTCTTTCCTTCGGCAATCAATTGAAGGACCTCCGACTCGCGGGCACTCAGCTTGTGGTTGCCCGGCTTTAAATTTCCACGGCGGTCGGGAGATTTCTGATTCCGTATTTCCGCCCGCTTGGCCACCGAAGGCGTAAAGAACGTCCCCCCACCCTGGACCACCCGGATGGCCTTGCAGGCGTCATGGGCCGATGTTTGCTTCAACAGGAATCCACAGGCTCCGGCCTCGATGGCCGACTGGACGTACGAATCATCGCTGTGAGCGGACAAAACGAGGACTTTTGCGGAGGGCATCGACTTCAAAATCTGCCGCGTCGCCTCGATTCCGTTGCACAGAGGCATGGCAATGTCCATCAGGACCACGTCCGGCTTCAATTGAAGAGCCAGGGCGACAGCCTCCCGTCCATTGGAAACTTCACCAACAATCTGAATGTCCTTCTCTGCCTCCAACATGGTGTGCAAGCCCTCACGAACGATGGTATGATCTTCCACCAACAAGACTGTAATCGGTTTCATAAAGGGTCTTTCTGCGGCGGCAATGATTCTGGAACAATTCGGCCATCCGGTTTGGAGCTGGAAGTTCGGGTTCGTTTCCTGTTCTCCGGAATGCACGCCAAAATGGTGGTGCCAATTCCAGGCTCCGATTCCACCTGGAAGGATCCGCCGACCATTTCCAGGCGTTCTCTCATTCCCAGCAGTCCCAGACGTTTGGCGTCACCGCTGTGCATGACCTTCTTGATATTGAAGGATTTGCCGTTGTCTTTAATCCGCATCACGATCCCTTGAGCTTCCTCCTCAATTTGGACCTCAACGTGGCTTGCCCCGGCATGACGACCCACATTGGTCAAAGCCTCCTGCGCAACCCGAAACAACACCGTTCGCTTGCCAATATCGAGTTTTTCGACACCCGAATAGGCTTTGAGTTCGGCACGAACGCCCGTCCGTGTGGCAAAGGACTTTAAGAAAGAATGCAGGGCTGGAATCAGTCCCAGATCGTCCAACGCCGCAGGCCGGAGTTCCCGGGCAAACTGATGGACAATTTCCACTGATTTGAGCACGAGTTTCTGGGTGTCGGCAATTTTTCGGTTGAGTCCCTTGGTGCTGAGGGCCGCATTGCCTGCCAGGGTTTCCAATCGCAAATTGATGGCTGTCAACGTCTGGGCAATCACATCGTGAAGCTCCCGGCTGATTTCCTTTCGCTCCTCCTCCTGGGCCATGAGCACCTGGCGGGAAAGCCGTCTCAGCTCCTCCTGAAGTCGGTCGGACTTCGTGAGCAAGTCGCTGTAATGTCGCTCGCTCTTCCTCAGCGCCTCCTCCGCCGCCTTTCGCTGCTCAATCTCCCGACTCAAATCCAGGTTCGTCGCCGCCAGTTCGACCGTGCGTTGACTCAACGCGTCAACAAAGCTCTGGATTTCAGCCGTGGCCTTGGGAGAGCCGCCCGGGGCGGCATCAATGGGAATGATTGCCGAGGCGAAAAACGCACCCGCCCTCCGGATGAGCGTTAAACGATTCCGGACCGAGAAGCCGGGTTGTAAATAGGAGATCAACGTTTCTTCATGCAGTTTGGCCAGATCCAGCGTCTGAAGCCCGACTGCCAAGGCTTCCGCTCCCAATCCCTGCGCCGAGGCCACACCGGCGCCGGTTCCTCCGTCGAGGTGTTTGCGCAGCGCATTAACGTAGCGCCTGGACCAAAGGAGTTGCTTCGCCGTCATAACCCGCCAAACTGACGGGCCACCTTTCTCACCCATCTCGCGGACTTTGCCACCAAACGTTGTGTGCTGGCAATCTCAGCTTTGAGCCCCTCCGTGTTAAACCGTGCTTCTTTTTTCAATGAGCAAAGCCTCAATTCAATTCCCACCAGGGTCTGGGCAATCTGATCCTGCAGGGTCAGGCTGATCTTTTTTCGCTCATCCTCCTGCGCCGCCAGTACTTGCTGAGTCAATCGACGGAGGCCGTTCTGCAATTGCACGGAGTCCTGCAGCAGTTTGGCATAGTGCTCGCCGCTCTGTTTTAAGGCCGCCTCCACTTCCTTGCGCCGAAGAATGCCCAATTCCAATTGGCGGTTGGCGGAGGCGAGTTCCTGGGTCCGGCGGCTCAGCGTCTGACTTTGCACCTTCAGCTGTCGCTGATTTTCCCGTGAGGCACGGTGCGTTTCCACGATCGGAGCCACCGCTTCGGCAAAAAATTCGTCGGACAACCGCTTTTTATCCAACGGATCCTTCTTGCCATCCGCCTCGGGCATCGATTGCTCATGAATCCTTGCCAGCTCCAGCGTTTCAATCTTGTCCACCACCGCCTGCCGTCCCAGCCGTAATGCCGTCTCTAATTTTGCAGGGCTTGCGGCCTGCAAATGGCTTCTCAACGCCTTTGCATACCGTCGCGCAAACCCAGTGACATCGTGCTTCATCGTTGACTCATGAAGCCTTTAGAAGGCCGAAATGCAGGGGGCGGACCCATTGGCACCATTCATCGTTCGACATCATCGATTCTGCATCCTGATCCGTCGATGGGGTGTTCACCCCATGGAAGACCCAGCTGCCCTGATGGAAGATGGTTGCGTGGAGACCTGGACGATACGCCAAGCCGATGCTACCTCGCCCCAGAAGCCGTCCATCATGCTGTCTCCGTCTGTGGCTATTTTTTACTCTTTTCAATGAATCAAATTATTTCTCTGGCGCTGTTCGTGGGCGGAGTCGTCCTGATCGTCCTCGGCGTCAACGCCCTTCATTCATTCGGATCCGATGTTTCCCGATTCTTCACCGGTTCCCCCACGGATAAAGCCGTTTGGATGCTCATCGGGGGCATCCTTCTGGCCGGTGCCGGTCTGGCCCTATTCTTCAAGACTTCAAAACCGTAGTTCCAACACGCTCCCGCCGGACTAAATCACGGGTGTTTTAGATTCCGGTTGGAGCGGAGGCTTTGGACCACCAGTGGCTTTTTCGGATTCAGGTGAATCCGGCTCAAAATCCGACATCACCCGGGGAGGAAGCGCAGCGCGCAAGGCATTCAAGACCGCCAGGACATCAATGATTTCCTGGGTGATGGCACCACTCACCGGGTTGAGAAGACCCGTCGCCGCAAATCCCATGCCGATGACGCTCAAGCCCATGCCACCGACCGCACTTTGAAGCGCTATCGTCCGCATGCGTCGGCTGATGTGCATGAACTC
>CAIPFS010000269.1 GCA_903864375.1 uncultured Verrucomicrobiota bacterium | reverse complement strand
TGGTGCTCACCCAACCGGTTGACAAAAGTACGTTTGCCGGGACCGCCAGCATCACGTTCACCGCCCAGGCAGCCGCCCCCTACAACGCCCTTCGACAAGTCGATTTTTATGCAGGGACCCAGAAGGTGGGTTCACTGACCTCCGCTCCCTACAGCCTGACCGTGCCAGGATTTGCGCCGGGTCTGTATTCATTAACCGCGGTCGCCATCGATGGGTCAGGCAAAAGTGCCACCTCGGCTCCGGTTCAGGTGTCCGTCGCTACAGGCAGTAGCCAGCCCTACGGCATCGCCTCCCGCGCGCCTTTTTCCGCCTATGGGAACATGCCGCCCACGCTCTCCGATAACCTGCCGGGGCTCCTGTCGCAAACCGGCTTTTTTGCCGATACCCCCCGACTGGTTCCGGCAAATGCGCTCATTCCCTATGCGCCCAACGCCCCGTTCTGGTCGGATGGAGCCATCAAGTCCCGGTGGATGGCGGTCCCCAACGCCGGTGTCCCCTACTCGCGAAATCAGCAGATTGAATTTGCACCGACGGGTGAGTGGTCGTTCCCCGCCGGAACCGTCTTTGTCAAACACTTCGACCTCGTCACCGATTATCGGCATCCCGACGCTCCGAAGCGACGTTTGGAAACCCGGGTGCTGGTCCGCGATCCGTTTGGAGCGGTTTATGGCGTCACCTACAAATGGCGGGCGGACAATTCGGACGCGGAACTCCTCACCAACAGCCTGTCGGAGAACCTGGTCATCACCAATGCCGATGCGACGACCTGGACCCAGACCTGGTACTACCCCAGTTCGGCCGAGTGCCTCCAATGCCACACGCCGGTCGCCCATTATGTTCTCGGGGCCAATGCCCGGCAGTTGAATGGCTCCCTGACCTATCCCTCGAGTCGACAGACCGACAATCAACTGAGGGCGTTGAATCGTGTCGGGCTGTTTTTCCCGGCCATCAATGAAGCGGACATTGCGGGGTGGTCCCACCTCGAATCCCTGACCAACACCACCGCATCCCTGGAAGACCGGGCGCGCTCCTGGCTGGATTCGAATTGTTCGCAATGCCATCAGCCGGGCGGTACAGGGGCCACCTTTGACGCCCGATGGGATACGCCGCTGGCCCAGCAAAACCTGATCGATATCCTCCCCCAAAAGGGAACCCTCGGTCTGGATCATGCCCGCATCGTGGCTCCCAAGGATATCTGGCGCTCCATCCTGTATCGCAGGGCCGACACCACCGAAGCGGCCATCCAGATGCCACCGCTCGCCCGCAACCTCGTGGATACCAATGCCCTCCTCGTTGTGGCCGATTGGATCAACAGTCTGGCGGGTACACCCGCCCTGCCGCCTCCGACGGTCAGCCCGAATGGCGGAACCTTTAACGGTCCGGTCACTGTCACGCTGACTCCATCCGACCCGACACAGACCGTCTACTACACTCTGGACGGCTCCATTCCGTCGAACCTGTCGACACTCTACACGGGCCCCTTCCAATTGACGGCGGGTGCCACCCTTCAGGCCAAGGCCTATGAGGCGTCCTTCGTGGATAGTGCCGCTGCCATCGCCCGGTTCCAAATTTCGCCCGGACTGGCCCTGTCGCCGATGGGCTTCCTGACCGACGGCTCCTTCGCCATCGAGATATCGGGTGCACTTGGCGTGCCCACGGTCCTTGAGGCGACGACCGATCTCCTGATTTGGACTCCAGTGTCCACCAACACGCCCGCCGTCAGTCCTTTCCAGGTCATCGATCCCGCGGCTTCCGGTTTTGGAAATCGGTATTATCGTGTGGTGCAACCTTAGCGACATCACGATGCGACGCTTCTCGAGTCTCCTGCTGCTGGTCGGACTGGCCATGAACGGCGTGGTGGGGTCGGAACCGACCAACGCCCCCTCGGGTCCGGTGCCGGCCCGGGTTTTGAGTCCGGCAGAACAGGCCCGGGCCCTCGCCCGCGCGGAATTGTCGGAAAAGGTCCGGGCTGAATGTGTCGAGGCGCGTCGATATGTGGCGGGGCGGGTGATCGAGATCACCTCGAAGGGGCTCATAGTGGAGAGCGGCTACAGCTCCCTGCTCCAACCGCCTTTCAACCAGTCCTGGGTGGTTCCTGGCAATGCAACGGTTGCCAAAGATCTCGAAACGCCGGAGGAAAAACATCCGGACGCCGTTTGCCGGGGACTGGTTTCGCTCATTTCGATCCCGCGCCGTCCCAAGGTGAAACCCTACGACTACGTCGTGATCCACGCCTATCCGGCAGGGGAAGAGATGTACCGACCCGTACCCGGCGTTGAGAAAACCATCCGGCGTTACTCGGCCAGTCTGGAAACCGCAGTTCAATCGGAGGTCGAACGTCGTGAAAAATAGCCGTGGCTGGTTGGGATCCCTCCGGCGGCTGGTGGTTCTGGCGACTGCTGGCCCGGCCCTGGCCCTCACGACTCCTCACGGGATCGAGCGTCGCTCCCCCACCCCTGCCTACCTGGGAATCCCTGGGCTGGAGCAGGGCCAATTCCCGCCGCTTCTTTCGCAAACGGGTGCCTTTAGCGATACTTCCCGATTGCGTCCGTCCCCGGTGCTCATTCCCTACCAGTTGAACGCACCCTTTTACTCCGACGACGCGGTCAAATCCCGCTGGGTCAGTGTTCCCGATTCCTCCGGCGGCGCGGCGGCCCACATCGATTTTTCCGCCACAGGCGATTGGAAATTTCCGCCCGGAACCGTGTTCGTTAAACACTTTGAATTGGGAACCGATGAGACGGCCCCTGTCGTCCGGCGTCGGTTGGAAACCCGTCTGCTGGTGGTGGATGGCCATGGGGGAATCCAGGTGGCGACCTACAAGTGGCGTTCCGACGGCAGTGACGCAGAATTGCTTTCGACCAACCTGACGGAATCGATTCGGATTCAGACTGCGTCCGGCCAGCGGATGCAGACCTGGAATTATCCGGGCCGACAGGATTGCCGCACCTGCCATACCGACCTCAATGGAGGAATTCTGGGGCTGAAGACCCGCCAGTTGAACGGACCGATGACCTATCCGGGTGGAATCACGGACAACCAGTTGCGGACGTGGAACCATCTGGGGTTGTTCCAACCCCCGGTGGAGGAATCGGCCCTGGCAACGCTTCCGGCCCTGGCATCCCCGACCAACGCGAGCCTGGATCTGACGGATCGCGCCCGATCTTACCTGGATGCCAACTGCTCTCACTGCCATCGGCCTGGCGGCACCGTGGGAAACTTTGATGCCCGGTTTGAGACCCCCCTGGCCCGGCAGAACCTCATTGATGGGCCTGTTCTTATCGATCAGGGACTGGATCACGCCCGGGTTGTGGTCCCGCGTGACATCTGGCGATCCATTCTGTACGTTCGCCCCAGTACCCTGGAAGGAATGAAGATGCCCCCCCTTGCGCATGATCGTCTCGACGAGGCTGGCCTGGGGCTTTTACGGGAGTGGATCAACAGTCTTCCCGGCACACCGGCTCTCCCGCCTCCGGAGATCGTTTCTTCCGCCCGTTCAGCGGGTGGAGGATCTGAAATCGTGGTGAGGCATCCGGAACCAGGTGTAAAAATTCGCTATACTACCGATGGCAGTGCCCCGGGAAATTCCGACCCGGTGTATGAAGGGCCGATCTCCGTTGAATTCCCGGTGGTGATTCGCGCCCGTGCCTACAAGGCGGGTTTCAATAAAAGCATTGCCGCTCAACAATTTTTTCAGTCGTCGAATTAGTTTTTTAATCCGTTGAATCCATGAACCGATCTTTCCGACGTCATTTGAGCCACCTGATGTGCGTCGCCTCCATGTGGATGGCAGGTGCTCCCGCCGTTGCTGCGTTGCTTCCAGGCAGCGTGATCGGGACTCCCGGTTCCTGGCAGAGCGGTGGGAATGATATTTTCAAGGTGTTTGATGGCGACATCAATACCTTCTTTGATGCCCCCGAACCCGGCACCGGCGACTGGGTGGGTCTGGATTTTGGTCCGGGGGCGGCGGATATCCTCACCTCCATTGTCTATGCTCCACGTGCCGGATTCTCGGGCCGCATGGTGGGCGGGCAATTCCAGGCCGCCAATCAACCTGATTTTTCCGACGCCATTCTTCTGGCCACGGTGGATACCGCCCCGCCGGAGGGAGTCTATACCACCGTCCCGGTGACCGCCGGTCCAGGCGTGCGGTATGCCCGGTATCTTGGACCTGATCCCAGCTGGGGAAACATCTCGGAGCTACAGTTTTTTGGTTATGGCCCCGGCGTGAACCTCGCCTTGCTCCAGCCGGTTCAGGCATCCTCAACCCTCGATTCAGCTCATCCGCCCTCCCAGGCGGTGGATGGTCAGGCGGGGACCGGATGGGTTTCGGGGACCGGGAGCCCCCAATGGCTGTCGGTTGACCTCGGTTCCGGTTATTCCGTGGGCGCGATCCAAATCAGCTGGGGAGGAACCCATGCCTCCGCGTTTCAACTCCAGACGTCCAACGATGGCGCGACCTGGAAAGAGTTGTACACCACGACTGCTGGAACGGGAGGCGTCACCCATCCCGCCTTCAAACCGGTGGTGGCACGCCATGTCCGTCTCAACTGCACCCAGGCGGTCGGCACCGGCGGGTATGCCGTCCAGGAACTGTCAGTGTACGGCGTGGTGACGGCCCCGGTCGTGACCAATGCCGCGGCAGCCAGCGTCACCAGCACCGGCGCCACCGCTGTCGGTTCGATTCAGGCCACCGGCGGTCTGGTTCCGTCTGTGACTCTGTATTACGGTACAGTCGATGGCGGCACCCAGGTGGCATCCTGGGCAAAGACGATCGCTTTGGGGCAACAATCCGCTGGGTTTTCAGCACCGATTCAGGGGCTGACTCCTTCCACTACCTATTACTACACCGCATTCGCTTCCAACTCGGCGGGTGGGAGTTGGGCTATTCCGAGCGTTTCATTCGTCACGGCACCCGCTCCCCAGCCACCCACGGTGGTCAATGCGGGGACGGCAGGGATTCAGCCGGGCTCGGCGTCAGTGACCGGAACGGTCACCTCGACGGGCGGCGGCGGCGAAACTCCAACGGTCATTGTCTACTACGGGACCACCGATGGCGGAACCTCAGCTCAGGGCTGGACCTTCAAGCAGGCGATCGGTGCGCAGGCATCGAACTTCGTCGCCAACCTGAACGGTCTCACCCCAAAGACGACCTACTTTTTTACCGCGACCGCCTCCAATTCAGCCGGTGGTTCCTGGGCCTCCCCTTCGCTGAGCTTTACGACACCGGTCGCCCCGCCCGCAATACCGGTCCTCACCTACCACTACGACAACACCCGGCAGGGGGCGAACCTCTACGAAAGCGTCCTGACCCCCGCGAATGTGGGCGGAGGGGCGTTCGGTCGCCTCTTCACCTACCCGGTGGATGGTCATGTTTATGCCCAGCCGTTGATCATGACCAATGTGGCCGTTCCAGGGAAGGGGACCCGGAATGTGCTGCTCATCGCCTCCCAGCACGACAGCCTGTATGCCTACGACGCCGATAATAATGGGGGTGCGGATGGTGGACTTTTGTGGAAGGTGAATTTCGGTGTTTCTGCCCAGACACCCAACAACGACTGGGGCAATCGCTATGGTCCGTACCACGATATCAATCCCGAGGTGGGCATCACCGCCACCCCGGTCATCGATCCGCTCACCAGCACCATTTATCTGGATGTGTTCAGCCACGAAGGCACCGTTTACCTGCACCGGATTCATGCTCTGGATATTGCCACAGGCACCGAGCGGTCGTTCAGCCCGGTCGCGGTCGCAGCCTCGGTTCCGGGCAAGGGCGTTGGCAGCGCCGGTGGAACGCTGAATTTTGATTCCCGCCGGAGCCTGAACCGGTCCGCCTTTACCCTGGCCAATGGCATTTTGTTTGCCACCTATACGGGTTATGCCGACACCGATCCCTACCACGGTTGGGTGCTCGGGTTCGATGCGGCCACCCTGAAGCCGCTCACCAATTACATCTTCTGCACCTCACCCAACAGCACCATCGCCGCCTGGGGACCCAACGCCGGTGAATGCGGGATCTGGATGGCGGGCCATGGCCCGTGTGTGGATTCCAATACCAACCTCTTCTTCGAGGTTGGCAACGGTCCCTTCAACGCCAATGCGGTCAATGGGACGGAATACGGAGACAGTTTTGTCCGGCTCTCCGGAGCCAACGGTCTGGCTCCTGCAGATTATTTCACTCCTTACAATCAGGCGGGTCTTGCCGCCTCCGATGCCGACCTGGGCTCGGGGGGGCCCATCCTCCTGCCGGATTCCGTCGGCAGCGCCGCCCATCCCCACCTGCTGGTGGGCTGCGGAAAGGAAGGGAAGATCTACCTCTTGGACCGAGATCAGATGGGTCATTACAACCCGGCCAATGACAATGCCGCGGTGCAGACCATTCCGGGGGCGGTGGGCGGAACCTGGAGCAGTCCAGCCTACTTTAACGGCACCATCTATTATCAAGGCTCGGGAGACACCCTCAAGGCGTTCGCCGTGGCCAATGGAACGATCAATCCCAATCCCATCGGCCGCGGATCCAGCGGCGTCGGCTATCCGGGGTCGACTCCGGTGGTTTCCGCCAATGGCAATCAAAACGGCATCGTCTGGACCATCCAATCGGATGCCTACGGCAGCGGTGGTCCCGCCGTTCTCAGGGCCTACAACGCCACCAATATTGGCGTTCAACTTTACAACAGCAGCCAGAACCTGAGTCGGGATAATCCCGGCGGCGCGGTCAAATACACCGTCCCGGTGGTGGCAAACGGCAAGGTCTATGTGCCCGCCCAATTTGGAGTGGCGGTCTACGGTCTGGGAAGTTTCCTCGCCACCCCGACCATTACCCCCAAAGGCGGTGTCTTCACCAATTCCGTCCAGGTGGTTCTCGACGATGCCACCCCGGGTACCTCCATTTACTACACCGTCGACGGGACCACCCCGGGGACCAATTCGATCCTCTACACCGGGCCATTTGTCTTGACCAATTCCGCCTCCGTGCTGGCCATCGCCACCCAGCCGGGAGCCAACAACAGCGGCATCGCCTCGGCGGGCTTTCTAAATTTGTCCTCCATCGGGTCCGGCAAGGGCCTTCTGGGTGAATATTTTGCGAACCACAATCCGGATAATCCCTTCTCCGGATCCGCCACGGTCCTGCGGCTTGACCCGAATGTGGATTTCGATTGGGCCGACGGATCCCCCGATCCGAGCGTTGGAGCCGACCATTTTACGGCTCGTTGGACCGGGTCCATCCAGCCTCAGTACAACGAGACCTATACCCTTTACACCGCCACCGACGATGGAGTCCGCCTCTACGTCAATGGCAAGCTCCTGATCAATCAATGGATCGATCAGGGAGTGACCGAGTACGGTGCATCACTCAACCTTCTCGCCGGTCAGCGGTACAACATTGAGATGGATTTCTATGAGAATGGCGGGGGAGCCGCTGCTCATCTCTCGTGGAGCAGCCGTTCCACTCCCAAGGCGATCATTCCCCAGTCCCAGTTGTACGCCGCCACCAATCCGCCACCCGGAGTGGCCATCACCTCGCCCGCTTCCGGGGCGACCTTTACGGCTCCGGCCAGTGTGACCATCAGCGCATCGGCCGCCGCCCAGGCGAACGCCATCGACTACGTGGCGTTTTACCTCGGCACCACCCGGATCGCGAATGTGCTCTCAAGCCCTTACACGTTCACCGCCACCGGTCTGGCACCAGGAAATTATACTCTGACGGCGGTGGTGGCGGATGTGACGGGACTGAGTTCCACCTCTGCGCCGGTCGCGCTGACCATCAAGCCGGGCAGCGGACTCGCCTATGGTCTGAACAGCCGGCCCAATGCCCAGGCCTATTTCAATCTCCCCAGCTCGTTCAACGGGACGCTTCCTCCCGTGCTTTCCGGAACCGGGGTCTTCGCAGACACCCCGGGACGCACCATCGCCTCCGGGTTTATTCCGTATCAGCCCACCGTTCAGTTCTGGTCGGACCGCGCGATCAAGACCCGCTTTTTTGCAGTGCCCTCGGTGGACGGCCTGGTGAAACCCGACCATCAAATCGCGTTCTCACCGGATGGCGAATGGTCCTTCCCGGCAGGCAGCGTGTTCGTGAAGAACTTCGATATCGCCACCGACGAAACCAACCCCAACGCTCCCCTCCGGCGCCTGGAAACCCGGGTCCTGGTCCGCGATTCCTTCGGCGCCGTTTATGGCGTCACCTACAAATGGCGGCCTGACAACCGCGAGGCCGACCTGCTGACCACCAGCCTCGAGGAGGAGCTCCTGATCACCAACTCGTTCGGAGTTCGAACCCAGAAATGGTATTATCCGAGTCCGTCGGACTGTCTGACCTGCCACACCCCGGCGGCCAACTATGTCCTCGGCTTGAAAACCCGCCAGTTGAACCACGATTTTGGCTACGCGGCGACGGGTGTCGACGACAACCAATTGCGCACCTTGAATCACCTGGGCCTTTTCTATCCGGCCATCGACGAGGCCATCATTCCAACCCTCTCAAGTCTGGTGCCGTTGTCCGATACCAATGCCCCGCTCGAAAGCCGTGCGAGATCGTATCTCGATGCCAATTGCTCCAACTGCCACCGGCCCGACGGCGTCCGGGCCAAATTTGATGCCCGCTACGACACGCCCATTGAACAGCAATCCATCATCAACGGGGATGTGCTGGCCAATCTCGGGGTGGATCACGCCGCCGTCGTTGTTCCCAAGGATATCTGGCGGTCCGTCCTCCATCAGAGGGCGGACAGCCTGCAACCGCTGATCAAAATGCCGCCGCTGGGACGGAACGTGGTGGATACCAACGGAGTCCAACTCCTGGCGGACTGGATCAATAGTCTGCCGGGAATCCCCGCGCTGGCACCGCCCGCCGTCGTCCCTGCGGGCGGACAATTTGACCTGCCGGTGTCCGTGCTCCTGGATCACCCCGAGGCTGGAGTCTCGCTGCGCTACACCCTCGACGACACCCTGCCGACGGCTGACTCGCCGCTCTACACCGGTCCATTCCTCCTGCGAACCAATGCGGTTCTCCAGGTGAAGGCCTTCGAGACCGGCTTCAACGAAAGTGTCGCCACCACCGCCCTCTTCACCATCGGTACCTCGCTCTATTTTACCGCGGAACCGTTCTTTGTTAATGGAGTGGTCCAACTGCCCTTCGCGGGTGTCCCCGGGCGCTCCTACATCCTGGAAGGGACGACCGACTTCCAGCATTGGTCACCCCTCAGCACCAATCTGGCCCCGGATGGGGTCCTGACCTGGTCTGATCCTGGTTCAACCAACCGGCCCTATCGATTCTACCGGGTCATTGAAGGCCGTTGACCCAACGATCGGAGCACGAGGCCCGGCACCCGACGAGATATCCATCGCTTCAAGATTGCGTCTCCAGCCCGGCCAGATTGGAGTTGAGCCATGCCGAAACCGATACTGGTCACCGCAGGGTTGATTTCCGTCATCCTGCTTCTGGCGCTGGCAGCGCTGCAAATCCACCAGAGCAGCCAGGCGCGTGAACAGGCGGAGGCGGCGTTGCGCCAGGCCCTGGCGGACGCCGAGGCCTTCCGGGCAACCAATTCCGTCCTCGCCGGGGAAATTTCGACGCTTCAGGAGCAGTCGACCCAACTGGAGGCAAAACTGACCGAAGCCTCCGAGGCGCGGGATGGTCTGTTGCAGAAGATGAGGTCCGAACTGGAATCCAAGGACATCACCATCACTGAGCTCCAGGGGAAGCTGACGGTGAATATTCTGGATCGGGTGCTCTTTGATTCCGGGCAGGCCACGCTGAAATCCGAGGGGCAGGCCGTCCTCCTGAAGGTGGCCCAGGTCCTGTCCCAATATCCGAAGCGGGCGATTCAGGTGGTGGGCCACACGGACAATGTCCCCGTCCGGGTCCGGACGGTTGAGGGTTTCACCGACAATTGGTCGCTGTCCGCTGGACGGGCCCTGGCTGCCGTCCGGTTTCTTGTCGATCAGGCCCGGGTGGACCCCCGCCGCCTCAGCGCCGTGGGGTGCGGGGAATTCAAGCCGGTGGCTGACAATTCAACCGTCGAAGGCCGGTCGCGAAACCGCCGGATTGCGGTGGTCGTTTTGCCCGAGGAATGGGTGGGGAGCGATGCCGGGGCGGGTGCCCAGGGACGGGCGACCAATTCGACCCCGGGAAAGGTTGTCGTCAGCCCGACCAATGCCGTTCCCCTTAAGGGAGGGGAACCTGCCGTCGCCGCTCCCAGGGACGGGGGGAACGTCCCGTGAAACGCCTCTGTGTGTATTGCGGGGCCAGTGCCGCCGGTCCGGTCTACCGCGAGTCAGCCCGGGAACTCGCCCGCGGTCTGGTCTCGAGCGGTTGGGGTCTGGTGTATGGCGGGGCCAGCGTCGGGTTGATGGGGGTTGTCGCGGATGAGGTCCTTGCCGCCGGAGGTTCCGTGGTGGGTGTGATCCCGCGGTCCCTTCAAGATCGCGAGATCGCCCATCGGGGTCTCACGGAGCTTCGGGTCACGGACGACATGCACGAACGCAAGGCATTGATGGTCTCGCTGGCGGACGCCTTCGTGGCACTGCCGGGCGGTTGGGGAACCCTGGATGAGCTGTGCGAAATCATCACCTGGCGCCAGCTGTCGATCCACCAAAAGCCGTGTGGGATTCTCAACACCGCCGGATTTTACGATGCCTTTTTCCAGCACCTCGACCGGATGGATGCCGAGGGGTTTTCCCGATTCAATTATCGTACGGAACTGGTTGTGACGGATTCTCCCAGCGAGATGCTCCGTCAATTGATTCACACCGGCCAGCCCGTGTAGTCCATCGCGCGACCGATTTCGGCGGGGTGTTTGGACGTTGTAGCGCAGACAATCTTGTCTGCCGTTTCGCCGACATGCCTGTCGGCCAGGCTGGACCCCGTCCGCGAGCGCCACGACGGGCTGGAGGTCTGGCCGGTTGGAAAACCTGCGGAACAGCAGGCTTGGAAGCCTGCGCTACAGTGCATGGCCGCCGACAAGCGCATCCGCTGTCGGAAGATTCCAAATAACAGCCACTCTATCCGCCCTCAAAAATGGAATGTAAACTATTAAGGTGGCAGGGAAGACAGGGTTCCCGTGAGAAATGTATGGATGCGATTGACGAAAAAGTTCAGAGAGGATTCGGAGCGTTTCACACCATAGCCCAAGGGGAAGCCCCCTGAAGAACTCACTTCGCCGTCATCAAAACCTGGGCGGACAAAGCTTCAGAATCCTGGACAAGCTCTTAGCCATGAGAAGCCAGTGTGGTGTTATGAAGATGCGAATTAGAACTAAAGCAAAGTATAAACAGATGTTTCACCAACTGAAGAGACGATATTCGTCGGGTGCTTTGATTGAAAACGAACTTAAATCGAATTTGCAGATGCTCCTGGAGGCGGCAG
>CAIPFS010000268.1 GCA_903864375.1 uncultured Verrucomicrobiota bacterium | reverse complement strand
GATATAGCCGTTTTCACGCATTGCCCCCACCCGGAGCGTCCCGTAGAGCGTCACTGCCTGGTCCATGATGGGTTTGACTCCCCCACCCCACCATCTTGACCGAAACCCATTCGTTGATTTTGGGGGTTGCCCCGAAACAACAAGCCGACTGGTCCCTCAAGATCAGCATTTCGGTGACCATGCCGGCCTCTACCTTGAGGGGCAGCATAAACCCCTTCAGCGAAATCCGCTTGTTGTTAAAGCCGCGCACCAGCGGTGGAATCTGCTGGTCCGGGTCGGCGACATCGGCGCTCTTGACCGTATCGTCTGGCACTTCGTATTTGAACGAGCTGAGCTTATCAAAACCAACCGTGACAAAATCGCCGGTGGCGGGAAGGACGGCCTCCGGGGGGGCCGAAGGTCGGGCGGGTTTGACTTCGGACGGTGCCAGGGGCTGAATCCGCTCCCCTCGGGGAATCAGCGGCTGGATGGGTTCCCCCCGAGGCGGAGCTTTACCGGTATCTTCAGCGCGCGATGGGCTCATCACCAGCGCCAGAGCCACTCCAGTGCAGATGAGGGAGAAAAGATGCCGGTTCATTCGTTTCCTTTGGGGTACTTGAAGGAGATATCGCGATAAGTCTGGCCGCCAATCTTGATTTCCGTCAACACGCCGTCAAATGCCGTGTTGGTTTTCAGCCAGGGGGCCGCGGCGGCAAATTCGGAGGTTTCGCCCACCCGCTCTCCGGTGGCGGGCCGTTCCACCGCTTGAAACTCCAGAGGGCCAGTCAACGACCCAGCCACTCGAATCTGGAATCGGGATTGGGAGATCCGGATGAACTTCTCCATCTCCCCGTCCAGAACATAAGCCGTGAGCTGCTCGGAGCCGGCGTCGTGAACCAGTTCGAGATGGTACTGGTCAGGCCCCAATTCCACCGCCGTCCCACCGTGCGGCGGCAGATGCGTGTGATTCGAGGAACCGGCGGCGGGAGCGGAGGTGGGAGCGGGAATTGAATCCGACCGACCACACCCGGCAACCAGAGCGACCCATGCCATCCCAACGAAGGGCCCGAGCTTCAATCGACGCATGGGATCATGGAAGGCAAAGTGCCCCGATCGCGCAACCGAATTGACATTTCCGTCAACAAATGACCTGACCCTCTGTCTGGAAACCGGATGAACGTGGTGGGTCAGGTGCGGCGTTATGGAATGGTGATGATCCGGTAGAAGCGATGATCAGCACCTGATTCGAGGGCGTCGCTTTTGCTTGCCGATGATCCCACCGCTGGAATATCTCCAGGAACATCCGTCCACTGACCGTCAGTCAGGTTGAGCTTGTACTGCACACGGTAAGTTTGGCCCGCCTGAGCCTCCCAATTCAGGGTGAATGTCGTGGAGGTGATCGTGGGGGCCAGAACGGCGATGAACGGGGGTGGCGGAGCAGTCACGGTGACCGTGAAGGTCGCCGCATCCGAAAGGGGCGGCGTGCCATCGTCAGTGACCCGGATGCCAATGACGAAGGTACCCGCCTGGGTCGGGGTCCAGATGAACGTGCCGTTCCGTGGATCCATCTCCGCACCGGCGGGCGCGTTGGTCTCCAGGCTGAAGGTCAGCGACTGGGGTGGGTTGTCGATGTCCGAGGCCGTCGCTTGAAACGTCAGCAGGGTGCCGGCTTTGACCGAAGTGTCGGTCAACGGATCCAGTTTTGGAGCCGTGTTGGCGAAGATGTTGGGCGCACCAGGGGTCGCATGGCTCATCGAGTAGATGAGGGTGCCGCCATCGGGATAACGTCCCTGGCTGATGTCGGTCGCCTGCGCCCCGTATTTCACGCCATCGACCCAGTTTCCATTCGGGTCGAACAAGGCGATTTCCTCGCCTGCCTTGTTCAGGTGGAAATTGGCATGCAACCGGAAATTCCCGCCGTCGTTGGCGCTGGTCAATCCCTTGTCGGCCCAGACCAGGAGAGCGCTCAAGGGGGCCATGACGGTACCCAGGGGAATCTTGAATTGGGTCGTGTTGGTGAAATGATCCGACAGATAGAAGCCCGAGAGATCAAACGGGGCCGTGTTGGGATTGTAGAGTTCAAACCAATCCTCGGCCTTTCCGTTGGCCGGATCCAAAAGGGTTGCCTTGTTGCTGGCCATCCATTCATTGATTCGGACGGGAAGGACCCCCTGCGACGTCGGAGCGTTGGTATTGACCATCGTCACCAACCCGGTGGCAGACGGCACCGCGGCGCCATAGGCGTCGATGCCTTCCAACACCAGGATGTTGGTGGATTGAAGGGCCACCGTTTTAATGGTCCATGTCCGGGCGCTCGTCCACGTCAGCGGGACCGTCAGCCCATTGACACGAATCGTCTTCACCTCCAGGGGTGCGGTGCCATTCATGACGACGTTGGTATCGCCGCCGATGAGGTTGGTGCTGCTGGTCACCGCGAAGCTGACCGCCAGGACACCCCGCGACTGGAGGACCGAGATGATGGATTTGTGCATCGTCCCGATCCATTTTTTCAATCCGTTGGCACCCGGTTCGGCGACATTCCATGGAGCCCCGGTAAGCCCGTTGGCGGCAAACGCGGCGTATTTGGCATCCAGAACGGGGTCCACATTGGTGTTGTTCATGGCGCGATCGGCGATGGCTTTCAGGGAGCGAAGGTAGGCGCGGAAGTAGGGCGTATTATTTTGAAAGCGCGACATGGTGGGG
>CAIPFS010000267.1 GCA_903864375.1 uncultured Verrucomicrobiota bacterium | reverse complement strand
TGCCCCGGACCGTGGGCCAGTTGAGGTCGGTCACCTTTGGTCCCTCCCAACTCCTTCAGATCACCATCCGTCAGGCTGGACGCGAACGAATCCTCGAGCGCAGTGCCGATGGTGGTTGGAAGGTCGCCAGCGGGGTCCCTGGAAACCTCCTGGCCCCGGCTCTGGATGAAACGGTCTATCGTCTGGGGCATCTGGCGACCCGCCGCTGGCCGGTGTGGAACGAGGCTCAAATGACCAATCTCCCGTCGGCAAAGGAACTGGCCCACGAAGTGATTTTTCAATTTTCCCCGGAAGCACCCGTTCGAACGCTCCGGTGGCGGATTCTGTCCGTGAATGACGCCGCTGCGGTGGCGCTGATCCATCTGGACGATGACCCGGATCCCGTCGGTCGGGAGATCCCGGGCGGGCTTTACGAGGATTTTCGACGTGAGTTCAGCATCCCATGAGGCAACGGCAATGGGCCCGCCCGGCAAGCCCGCCTCGCGAGGCTGGTCCCGATGTTGTTTCCGCTGGGCTGTCCGAGTGCTGGTCGCCTCCGTTTTGTTCCTGCTTCTTGCCGTTGCCTATGTGCACGAAATCGGATTCCCGGGTTGGATTCGGCAGCCTGTTCTGGACCGGTTGAGGGAGAACAGCCTGGCAGCTGAGTTTGGCCGCCTTCGATGGCGGTTTCATCGCGGGTTGGTGGCGGAGGATCTCCGGTTTCGTCATCTGGAGGCAACCGGTGGCGAGGAGTTGATGGTGATGGAAGCCCAGTTGGAA
Source organism: uncultured Verrucomicrobiota bacterium (assembly GCA_903864375.1). Taxonomy (GTDB): domain Bacteria; phylum Verrucomicrobiota; class Verrucomicrobiia; order Limisphaerales; family UBA9464; genus CAILNN01. The sequence continues at coordinate 9,788 of CAIPFS010000267.1, read as the reverse complement.
CTGGATTGGACGCAGCTCGGTTGGGGGCAGGGACCGGGCATCCGGGGACTTGTCCTGCGCGACGGGGTCTTGCGCATTCCACTGACCCCTCCTCAACAGCTCCCCGTGACCTGGCTGGAGGTCACGAATCTTCAGGCTCAACTTCGATTTGTGGGTCCGGAGCAATGGGAATTGGAGGATCTCCAGGGCCGCTGCCTCGGTGCGACCTTTCAGGCCGCCGGGTCGCTGACCAATGCCTCAAAACTCCGAAGCGTCCGACCGGGGCCTGCCACCAGTTATGCCTGGAAGCAGGACATTCTGGGCCTGGTCCAACATCGGGATCAACTTTCCGTCCGGGGCATTCCAACGCTGAAGCTGGCCTTCCACTTTGACCTGCGCCATCCGGAATTGGCCACAGCCGACGTCCGGATCGAAGGCTTTGGCTTTGGGGCCTCCTGGGGTCAGGCGGGACCTTTCCGGGTGGATTTGACCCTGAACCAGCCGCCGGGAACCAATGGGACCATGCTCATTTCCGTGGAAGGGGGCGTGACCAACCTGGCAACCCGATGGGCAGGGGCGCCGATTGTCCGATTCGATCTGGAGACCGCCCAATCCCTGACCCAGGCGAGTGCCGGGTCCATTCAATGGAACCTGACGGCACAGGACCCGGGCAGTGCTCCGGCCTCGGCCCGGAAGCTGACCATTCGGGGTCTGACCGCAGCGGCGACCGAAGGGCAATGGGGCACCCGCCTGACCGCGGAGGCTGACCAACCGGTGACAGCCTGGGGACGTGCCCGGAGTGTGGTGGTCCAGTTGACCGTGCCCCATGGTACCACCAACGCCGGTGGCATCCGGGGCACCCCATCCATCGATGGTGGCGTCACGGTTTCCCATCTGGAGTCGCCGCACGGAACCTGGGATGGACTCACCGTCACAGCGGCGGCGAATCCCGGTTCGATGGGAACGCCGCCGTGGGAACCTGGATTCCGTTGGGAGGATTGGTCGGTTCAGGCGGCGTTTCGAGGCGAAGGCGGCAACGTCCGATCTCTGGCCATTTCCACTGTCGACGGCGGCTTCCAGTGGCAGGACGGTCGGGCATCCTTGTCGGAGTGCCGTGTTCCGATCTACGGGGAGGAAATCCGTGTGAGCGGCGATTTCCGCCTTTCCACCCGGGAGGTTCACGCATCGGTCTCCGGACGGGTTCAAATACCCGAGTTGCCGGCGTCCTGGACGGCGTTTGCCAGCCCCTGGTTGGATGAAATCGTATGGGAGCCGGAACATCCGTTGTCGTTTCGCGCCAGTGCCCAGGGGTTGCTTCCATCTCTGAATCCCCAATGGACCCGGGACGACTGGATTCGGCAACTCGGTCCGCGTCTCACCCTCGACAGCGAGGTGGGGTTGTCCCATGTGACCTTTCGGGGACTGCCGGTGCAATCGTTGGATATTCCCGTCCGATGGAATGAATCGCAGTGGGAAATTTTGGGTGCCCGTCTCGAAATCGGGGACGGTGTGATGGCCTTTGCCGGAAAGGCCGATCGGGAGACATATCAGGCATCGATTCACAGCGGGATCAATCCGTTGCCCGTGTTGCGGGCATGGCTTCCTGAAGCGTCCGCACCCTTGGAGCGCTTCCGGGTGGGTGAACCGCCGCGGCTGGACGTTTCAATTCAGGGGAGCTGGGCGGACCCTCAAAGCGTGGAACTCTCAGGACATCTGGAAACGGGAGTGGCCTCCTATCGTGAAGAGCAGGCGGACGCCCTGAAAGCCGACTTCACCTTTGGTCATGGATGGTTGCGTGCCGGGCCCGTCTGGGCGCAGCAGGGCACCAACACCGTCCACTCAGACGGCATCCATTTTGAAGTTGCCAGCGGGCGATTGTTCTTCACCAACACGGTGACCACCATCGACCCCGTCGGGGTGTTTGCCGCACTCGGTCCGCGAACGTTCCTTTCCTTCAAGCCATTTGAGTTTCCGTTGCCACCCCGGGTGGTGATGAATGGAACCATCCCCACGAAGGAGACCCGAACGGGGGCCGACGTCCGGTTCGATTCGGAGATCCCCAGTTTCCGCTGGCGCTTCCTGGCTGGAACCAACGTCTCCGCGTCGCTGTGGTGGCATGATGGCTCGATCGTTGTCACCAATCTCGTGGCGGGATTTCACGGCGGACGGATTTCGGGAAACTTTAGTGCCGATATTCGGGACACCAATGACACGGTGCTCCGTTTTGACGCGGTGGTGGCTGACAGTCAGTTGAGGAGTCTTCTCAACGATATCACCCCCCAGACCAATCGTCTTGAAGGGTGGTTGGACGGGCGGTTGACCGTCCTTGAGGCCCACACGCAGACCAACGGCAGCTGGCAGGGACTGGGAAACGCCCGCCTTCGGGATGGGTTCCTATGGGATCTACCCCTTTTTGGCGGCGTCTCGAAGGTGCTGGACCGCGCCATTCCGGGGCTGGGTCAGTCCCGCTTCAATTCCGGTTCTGCGACGTTCATTCTGACCAATCGGGCGGTGGTCACCCGGGATCTCGAATTGCATTCACCCACGGTGCACGTGTTCCTGAATGGGAGCGTCCAATTTGATACCCAGCTGGACGGGCGGTTGGAGGCCGCGGTCCTTCGGGACGTTCCGCTGCTGGGTCCCATTGTGAATCTGGTGCTGAAGCCCGTGGCCAAACTTCTCGAATACGATGTCCGGGGACGGCTCGACCACCCGGAAATGACGCCGCGGCATATTCCTGGCTTCATGCTCGCCCCGTTCCGGCCCCTGGAGACGTTGCGCGAGCTGTTCCCGGGTGACAAGAGCCGGTCCACCAATGCTCCGCCCCAGGAACGAACCGCGCCGCCTCCGGCGGATGGTCCAGGTCAATGAAATGGAATCAGCCGGGTTGCACGGCGGTGACCAGTTCCGGAAAGGTGCAGCCCGTGCACAGTGCCCCGGAGGGTTCACAGAAATCGGCGCTGATCCGCATCAGACCTTGTTGCAGGGCTGCGCGACGGGGCAGGTGGCGTCCGGTGTTTCCCATGAGGCGCTGGCGGATTTTTCGCAGCACCGCGTTTTCCTCCGCCGCCGGCCAGGCGAAGTAACGCCGTTCAATTTCCGAAGTTAACGTCCGGTTTTGACCGGCCAGAGCCCGGGCCAGCAACCAGGGGAGAATGACGTTGACGGCCAGGTCTGTCACCCGCCCGTCGCCGAGGAGGGGTTGGGGCTGGGAGCAGCGGGGGGAACGCAGGGTCCAATGCCATTTCCAGAAGGATTCGCCGGCTTCCATCGGTTCCAGAATTGATCGTAATTCGCCGGCGCCGACAGAAGGGGCGAGGTCGGCCTTCAACCAATCGGTCAGGTGTTCGGCCATCTTTCCCCGGGCCAGCCAGCGGGCCGCGAGGGCCAATCGTCGCTGGGGATGATTGGCCGGCCGGACACCCGCCCGTTTCCAGACGCTCCCTGGAAGGATGTGCCCAGCCCAGGCGGTCCGCTCATGCCACCACGCGTCCCACAGGATTCGGAGGTGGGCGGAGTCGGGAGAATGACGCCCCGGCTCCGACAACATCCCGGCGACTCCGAGGAGACGGGCTTCCCAACCGATCACGAGAGAGTCGGTGTCCGCACCACTGACCATCGGGCGGGCGGGATGAAGGAGTTCGGCCAGTCGTCGCATCGGCCAGACGTTGTGCCGGTAGCCAAGCCCTCCCATCAGCCCTTCCCACAGTGCCGCTTCCCAGCCGGTGTGGCGGGCTCGAATCCCGAATTCAGTTGCCTTCCGATGGAGCCGGAGCATGGCCGCCTGCTCGAGGAGGTCGACCGAGGTGTGGATGGGAATGGTGGCCAGCGGGCGGGAGCATTTTCCTGGCACGGATGCCGGCAGGAGACCGGGGGCCTCATCTTCCAGCCAGCCTGAAAGCTCGGCCAGATGCGTATCAAGGTGGGGTTCGAGGGCCAGGAGCGGCGGTTCCCGGGGTGTGGGTGCGGTCTTCCAGACCACGTGAAGAATCACCCGGGAATAGGCGGGGTTTCCCGCGTGACGATGCGAACGCCAGCCGCTTTCGATCCGATCGATTTCCACGTCCCCACTGACCGGAGGGGAATCCTCAAACTGGAGAACCGCCCCGCGGAAGTCCGGGCCCGGCTCCCGGTTCCAGAAGCCGGGATGAAGCACCTGAAGTCTGCGCCCATCGGAGAGGTGCAGGGCATCCCGTTGAAGGCGTTGATGCCGCCAGATCTGTTGCAGCCACCGCTCGGGAACCACTCCGGCGGAGGCCTCCTGAAAGGCGACGGGCGGACGGGATTGCCGGAGCCAGCGGGCATACCGGCTGCAGTCCAGAAAGGAAGACGCCGGCAGGGTGGGCAACGGTCCGACCCCCGACCCGTCGGCCGCGTTCAGGGCGGTGGACGGTGGGGTGCCGGGGTTCACGAGACGCTCTTGGAGGGATCCGGGATGGAGGGGTCGCCGCGCTTCAGGCCGATATTCTGCTCGTAGGTCCCCAGTCGAAGGATTTTTGGGGCTGCCTTGGCCCGTTGGTCGAGTCCCAGTAGACGGATGCGGGAATCCGCCTGTTCGGCCCAGGGGGTGCCGGGAAACCGTTGTCCAATCCGTTCCAGGGTCAGTCGCGCAGCGCCGGCACCGTTGGAGGAGCGAAGTTGGAGATCTGCCAGAAGATTCAGCCACTGGGCGGTTTGTCTCGGTGTGGCGGTGGTCAGGTGAATCAGCTTTTCCCATTCATCCGAGGCGAGATCCCGACGATTCCACTTCCGTTCGTAGACATCCGCCAGCTGTTCCCGGGCTGTCCAGTCATCGGGGAACTGCTCGAGATGTTGAAGCAAACGCATGGCTTCCCCCCCATCGTCCTGGGGCGTGGGCGGTGGCACGGGGTCGGTGGGAGCGGCGGACTCCGGCATCAGTCCCACCCGCTCGGGGTGATGGACCACCACCAACTTTCGAGGGGTTTCCCGGGATTCCAGCGCGGCTTCGGAGGGCAGTCGCGCCATTTGCTGGCGGGCGGTCAGAGCCGCCTGAGTCCCCGGGCAACGTTCAATCAACTGTTCCAGGGAGCGACGGGCGGCCTCCACATCCTTGAGGCGGTCCAATTCCCATGAGGACTTTTGTTGCAAGGCCAGGGCTGCCTCCTCGGGCGAGCATTCCGGGCGTTCCAGAAGTTGGTCCAGGACCGAGAGGGCCGCCGGGACATCGCTCATTTCGTTGGCCATGATCTCGGACATCATCATCAACCCCTGGGCGTCGCCGGGGAACCGGCTCAACTGGGATTCCACCTCCGCCAGGGCCTCGGCGGCATGACCCCGCTTTCGATACGCCACAGCGCGCGCGTAGAACGGCTTGGGAATCTCCGTCTCGTCACCGCCGGTGTAGGCCCCCAGAATGGGTGACATGCCCTTGCCCACCACCCGTGGAAGCCACCACTGTATCAGGATCATGGCCCCAAGGACGCCGGGAACCAGACAGAAAATCAGAACCCAGATGTCGTTGAGAACGGCGGGAATGAAAAAGCGAAGGATCATCAGCAGACCCGTCACCACCAGCAGGCCGATGATCACCTGGCGGGCCACCAATGCGGTGGTCGAGGACCAGTGTCGGGAGGCCAGGAGGCGCACGACAATGAAGGTCATGCCGATCAACGCCAATCCCAGGAGGAAGCCTCCGGCGATGCTGGCCGACGATGGCAGCGGGATTATCACAGGTTTTTCACAACCAACCACTGCCACCATCGGGCGTCCATGAAAATCTTGAAGATTCCAGAGGGTTGTGGCGCCCTCATCCCCCTCCCATGAGCCAATTCCGCTTGCTCCGTCGGCGGCTCCCGGTCAAAGTACAGTGGTGAGTGTTTCGGCTTCCATCCCTGCTCAACCGTCTTCGGTCACCGGGTCCGATCCAGCCTTGTCCAACACGGACCGGAGTCTTCCGGTCAATGGGGCCAGCCTTCCGTGGTTGGTGCCAGCGGGAATCGTCACACTTTGGTGGGTGAACGATCTTTCGTTTCAATGGGCATCGCTGATCGAATATCAGTTTGGATGGATCGTGCTGCTGTTAACCGCCTATCTGGCCTGGGAGCGATGGCCCACGCGACCAAAGACCGATGTTCCGGCTCCCTTCTGGTTCTGTTTCCTGCTGTGCCTGGCGGCGGCACCGCTGGTGGCAACATCGGAGCTTTATAAGAATGCCGTTGCCCGTGTTCCGGCCACGGCGTTTACGCTGAGTCTGGGTTGCAGCCTGTTCCTGGTTTCAAATTTGCTGCTGGTTTGTGGGCGCCGGACGCTCCGGCACTTTCTCTTTCCGCTGCTCTTTTTCTTCGTGGCCGTCCCGCTGCCCAAAAGCATCTGGAATCCCGTGGTTTTTGGGTTGCAGCAACTGGTGACCTGGATGGATGTCGAATCCCTCCGGATCATGGGTATCGCTGCGGAGCGGCAGGGAAGTGTCATCAACCTGCCCAATTGTCAGGTCGGGGTGAATGAGGCGTGCAGCGGGATCCGGAGCCTGCAGTCGAGCGTCATGGCCGCCCTGTTCGTCGGCGATCTGACGCTGCGTTCCAATACCTGGAAGGTCATTTTTTTCGGCGCGGGAATCTTCCTGGCAATGGCGGGAAATTTCTTCCGGTCGCTCTACCTGGCTTATAGCGCCTATCTCGGTGGGCCCGAGCAGTTGAAGAAGGTCCACGATACCGCCGGTTGGAGCGTTCTGGCGTTCTCCGCAGTCAGTCTGGTCATTCTCTCCCTGCTCATCACCCGGTTCGAACGGATGGCAGAGGAATACCGGAAGCTTCATGCGTCACGGGCATCTGCCTGAGGTCGATGGATTCGCCATGGCATGTCGCCCACACCCGGCCCCGGGCGGAAAAAAAGGTCGCCGATTATTTTCGTCGGGAGGGCTGGGTCACCGAATTGCCGCTTTATCCGAGCGTCAAACGGTACCGCGGAAAACGGCTCACCTTTTTTAAGACGCTGTTTCCCGGTTACGTTTTTGTCCGGCTGGACCCCGGGCAGATTGCGGTGGCCCGTCAGCATCAGCACATCGCCAACCTGCTGGTCCCACCCGATCCGGAGGAATTCTCCGCCCAGCTTCAGGCAATTCTGACCGGACTGGGCGGCCAGTTGGAGGTGAGAATTGCTCCCGAAGTGGCGGCGGGGCGGCGGGTCCGATTGGTTGGGGGTCCCCTTCGCGGGGTGGAAGGGGTGGTGGTCGAGCGATCCGATTCCATCGAGATTTTGTTGCGCCTGGATTTCATTGGACAGGCGGCGGCGTTCCGGGTGGCTGCCGATGAAGTCGAGCTGATTTGACCCGGTTTCTGCTTTCGTGCCGCAGGCTTTCCGGTTCCACTCGGTTCGTCATGCGTTCGCTTTTCGCGGTCATGCGGCTGGAGCTGAAGCTGTTCTTCCGGGATCGCCGCGCACTGATCATGATCCTTGGGATTCCCATCGGAATCGCTTCGTTTATCGGCTACCTCACGGATGATCGGAGACGATCCACCGATGCTCCCCGGATTGGCGTGGTTATCGCCGACCTCGATCACTCCCCGCTGTCCCGACGGCTGGTGGAGGGATTTCAATCGGACGCCCAGTTCGACGTCGTGACCACCAACGCCGACGCCGCCCGGGCGCTCGTCACGAATGGCAAATATCCCGGGGCCCTGATTTTACCGCCGGGATTTGGCGGGGACCTGTTTCCCGGCCTGCTGGATACCAACCGGCGTCCCGTGGTCACCGTGCTGTTCGATCCCTCCCATCGTTTTGAAAAGTCCCTTCTGGAAGGGCTGCTTCTTCCCAAAATCATTATCACGGTCGTCAAAGAGTTGAAGGACCCGGCGGCGGCCCGTCGATGGGTTCGCAACGGAATGGATCAACTGCAGAAGGCCACAGGACTGGACGACGATGACCGGGCTCGAATCGGGCAATTGCTCTCACGCACCGACGACTGGCTGGCCTCCCGGACCAACCGTTCGGGACTTCCATCGGATTCCCAGGCCGTTCCCGGCACGGATTCATTTCAGCTGCCCAGCCCTGTCCGGTTGGTCTCCGAGGCGGCGACTCAGAATCGGCGGGCCTACAACGGTTACGCCCATTCCTTTCCCGGCATGGCGCTGCAATTCATTTTGATGGGCATGGTCGATTTTGCCGTGAATCTCATCCGGGACCGGGAGACGGGCATCTTTCAGCGATTGCGGGCGACCCCCCTGTCACGGCGGACCTTGCTCGGCGGAAAAATGCTGGCCCAAAGCGTGGTGGCGCTGATTTCCATGGTCGCCTGCATGGCTTTCTCGATGGTGGTTTTTGGCGTGCGGATTGAGGGAAGTGTCACCGGGTTTCTCCTGCTCCTGCTGGTCGTGCCCTGGATGTCTGCGGGCTTTGGACTGATGCTTGCCGGTCTGGGTGGCACGCCGGCTGGTACCCGGGGCTTGTCCATTGCCCTCGTCTTGTTGCTCGTGATGGTGGGTGGAGCGTGGTTCCCGCCGTTTTTATTTCCTGCCTGGCTTCAAACGGTGGCCCTGGCCACCCCCATTCGTTGGGCGGTCGAAGGATTTGATGCCGTCACCTGGCGCGGCCTGGGATTGGAGTCGGTGCTTCCATCGATCGCCGCCCTGTCGGGCTTTGCCGCGTTGTTTTCCCTGATTGGATTCGCCCGGTTCCGATGGCGGGGTCGCCGGGGTTGACGGGATTGCTTGACTTTCGCTGCGTACTTGAGGCCATGCTCTCCCCGTCATGAAACGCGCAATGCCCGCCCTGCCGTTCGCAGCCTTGGCCCTCGTGGCTCGAGCTGCCGCAGCCGCGTTTCACCGTCTTCCCCGCGCCTGACTCAACCAGACTCGCGGGTGGAGGCGGTTCCTGGAGGTCTACCTTCCGGGTCCTGTCTCGCTACGTGTGGTCTCCCGGGTGAAATCCCACCGACCCCTTCTTCATCGATTTTTCCGGTCCGTCCGACCCGTTCCCGTCCATCTGACTCCCTTCCATTTCCCGTCCCATGTCCCAACCCCATTCCTTTGTCGCCGATCACGTGGCTGCGATTCCCCGCTCCGGAATTCGCGACTTCTTTGACATCGTTCAGAATACGCCCGGGGTGATTTCCCTCGGCGTGGGTGAGCCGGATTTTGCCACCCCCTGGCATATCCGGAAGGCGGCCATCAACGCCCTGGAACGTGGACGAACCCAGTACACCTCCAATCTGGGCCTGCTCCGGCTCCGGGAAGCCATCAGCGCCTACGTTTCGCGCAAATTCGCCGTTCGATATGATCCCGTGACCCAGATTCTGGTGACGGTGGGGGTGAGCGAAGCCCTCGACCTCGCCTTGCGCGCGGTCCTCAATCCCGGGGATGAGGTCATCTACCATGAGCCCTGCTACGTGAGCTACTCGCCCAGCGTGGTGCTGGCCCATGGCAAGCCGGTGGCCGTCGTCTGCCGGGCCGAGGACGGCTTCGCCGTGACCGCCGAGGCATTGGAAGCCGCCGTCACTCCCCGGAGCAAGGTGCTCCTGTTGAATTTTCCCACCAATCCGACGGGTGGAACCATGACCCGCGAACAGTTGCTTCAGATCGCTGCCGTGGTCGAGCGACACAATCTTCTGGTGATCACCGATGAAATTTATTCGGAGCTCACCTTCGAAGGCGAACACGTCTCCATCGCCTCGCTACCCGGCATGGCGGAGCGGACCATCTTTCTTCATGGATTTTCCAAGGCCTACGCCATGACCGGGTTCCGGATAGGGTACGCGTGCGGTCCTTCTGAACTCGTTGAGGCGATGATGAAGATCCACCAATACTCGATGTTGTGCGCCAGCATTCTTGCCCAGGAGGCCGCACTCGAGGCCC
>CAIPFS010000266.1 GCA_903864375.1 uncultured Verrucomicrobiota bacterium | reverse complement strand
TCGGTGGTGCCGGGGGCATGACCCCGCTGAACTCTTTGCCCGGTCCATCAAGGATCTGCACCGCCATCTGGTGGGTGATCGCCACCTCGAGTTGTTGATGTGGGCGGATCGCCTCCTGGATTCCCGGACGTCGGGCTACGGGGAATGGGAGTCCGCCACCAACGGGACCGCGGCCGCCATTTCACAAATCCCACGCGACATCCTGTTGTGTGACTGGCATTACGAAACGCTCGATAAATACGAAGGGCATCCGAAGAAGTACGGATCCATCGAGGAGCTGACCAGCCATGGATTTCGCGTGTGGCCCACCGGATGGAAAACGGTGGCGGCCGTGGATGCCTTGAATCGGGAGGGCCTGGCTCATCGGACGAACGGCGTCGTGGGCTACCTTTGCAGCACCTGGGGAGCTGTGAAATTGCCAGAGCTTCCTGCGTGGCCGCCGCTGGTCGAAGGCTTTCGTCCCTGGAAATAGTCCGCACCGGTTGCCGCCCCATCCCCCTGTTCGTTCCCTGTGCCCGAAATTCTTCCGACACATACACCGGCGCTCTTTGCTGTGGCGGTTCAACGTGCCGCCGAAGCGCTTCGTCGGGGTGAGTTGGTCGGTTTGCCCACCGAAACCGTCTACGGACTCGCAGCGAATGCGCTCGATCGGGAGGCGGTCGCCCGCATCTATGCACTCAAGGGAAGACCTGCTGAAAACCCCATCATCGTCCATGTGGCCTCGCGGGAAATGGCCCGTGAGCTCGCCGCCGAATGGCCCGATCTCGCCGATCGATTGGCCAGTCAGTTCTGGCCGGGTCCGTTGACCCTGGTCGTGCGCCGATCGACCTCCATACCCGATGTGGTCACGGCAGGCGGTGAGACGGTGGGTCTCCGCTGGCCGGTTCATCCCCTGATGCCTGCCGTCATCCAGATGACGGGCTTTCCCCTCGCCGCTCCCAGCGCCAATCTGGCCAATCAACTCTCCCCCACCTGCGCCGCTCATGTGGCCAGCCAGTTTGGGGATCGTCTGGCGCTTATCGTCGATGGGGGCGATTGCAACGTGGGAATCGAAAGCACCGTGGTCGATGTGACCCGGGGGCGTCCGGTGATCCTCAGGCCCGGCATGATTGCCGGCGCGGCCATTGAAGCAGCCGCCTTCGACCGCGACATCGATGGGGCGTTAAGTCGGCCGCCCGTTTCCCCGGAAGGGATTCCTCCCGTTTCAGGGGTCCTCCGCAGTCCCGGAATGCTCCCGCGCCACTACGCACCCCGCGGCCGGTTGGTGGTCTGGAGCTGGACTCACGAATCCGAGCTTCATCGCCGGTTGATCGATGCCGGCATCAACCCGGAAAAGGTGACAGTGATTGCCTACCGGCAGATTCCGCTGAGCGGGCGCCTACCGCACATCCAGGTGATACCTGACGATGCCGAGGCCTATGCCCGGGCGATTTACGGTCAATTGCACGCCTGCGACGCCGAGGGTGCCGAGTGGATCGTCGTGGAAGAACCCCCGGGCACTCCCGACTGGGAGGGTATTCGGGATCGCCTTCGCCGGGCTTCCACTCCCTGAGCCGGGATTACTTCGTTAACAATGGCCGGTTTCGAAATGCCAGAAACCGGGTCGTCAACCCAAGGACGATTCCAAAAATCAGGTGCGCGGTCAGGGTGACGGCGATGAAGGTGGGGGTGACCCGGATCTGGAAATAGGCCGGATAGGGTGTGAGCAGCATCCCTAATTCCAAACCCACAGCCATCACGATCGCCCAGGTCCAGGGACGCCGCCGGGGATCGCCGATGGAGGCGAGGTAGAGCACGCCAAAGGTTGCGCCATTGCTGAAATGGTAGGTCCAGCCCACCCACTGGGCGGCAAGGGAATACAGCGTCTGTTCCACGGGTTCTCCAAGAATCAACGCCCCAAACCGGGGGAAAACCTTGAACAAGGGCAGGGAGGGTATCAGAAGGTCCAGGCCCCAGGATTTGGCAAAAACGAAGGGAAGACGAAAAACGTCGTAAGCCACCGCTGCAAGCAATCCCCCCACGCACCCTTGAATGACCGATCGTGCCAGTGCGCCGTTTCCAGTCTGCCAGTCCACCGCAGCCAGGATTCCCAGGAGGAAAATGGACGGAAGAAACACCCAGAGGGTGAAGGTGCGCATACTGAGAATCCCGTAGAATTCAACCAGAAGCGACGCGATTGAGGTGAAGGAAAGGACAAAGACGGCAAATCGCCCGACAGGAGACCAATAATCCCCGTTCGAAAGGTGCGAAGGTCGCGGACCCATGGTGGGGAAGGATGGATCAATCGGGCAAACTGGCCAGTCCCGAATCCTTTCGGACTGGAAAAGGAATCGTCCGGCTTTTAATGTCCCCTAGGTGACACCTGCTCCGACAGTCCCCCCGGCTCGCGCCTGGCCCCGGACCTTTCCCACCTGGTTTCCCTGGGTTCAAGTCGTCATTGCCGCGCTGGCAATGATTGGAACCTTCCCGGGACGCAGCCAGGCGCTCGGCATCATGACCAAACAACTCAAGGCCGACTTTCGCATGACGAATGTCGACTATGCCGATATTAACTTTTGGGCGACTTTGTTGGGGGCCTCTGCCTGCATTGGATTCGGTCGACTGGTTGACCGTGTTGGAGTCCGTTGGGTCACCACGGCCCTGGCATTGAGTTTGGGAGCGGTCGCCTGGGGAACCACCCTAGTCTCCACAATGATGGGCTTTGCCGTGGCTCTCACTCTGACGAGGGCCTTTGGTCAGAGCGCCCTTTCGGTGGTCAGTATCAACATCACACCCCAATGGTTTGGGCGGCGATTGCCCCTCGCCATGTCCGTCTATTCGGTCGTGCTGAGTGTGGGATTTGTCATCGCCTTTCTCTGGGCGGGCGCGGTGGTCGAAACCCAGAGTTGGCGGGTGGTCTGGCACGTCGTCAGCAGGATGTTGGTCTTCGGTCTCGCGCCCCTGGCAGCGATTTTCCTTCGCCGGGGACCTGAGGAACTGGGTTGGGAACGGGAGCCCGCCTCCTCAGGAAATGGTTCATCGCAGGCCATTCCGGTCGGCTCCCTCACGTACCGTCAGGCACTTGGCTCCCCTGCCTTTTGGGCATTTGCCATCGGGTCCGCGCTTTACCTCGTGGTTTCAGCAGGGACCGGGCTGTTCAATGAAGAAATCTTCGGCGAGCGCCACTTTACCGTTACTGATTACTATACAGTTATCGGAGTGACAACCCTGGCGAGCCTGATCGGCAATTTCCTGGCGGGATGGTTGACGGATCGCGTCCGGCTTTCGTGGCTGATGGCGGTGTCCATGTTGTTGATGGCTGCGAGTCTCGTCGCCTTCCTGTTTGCAGAAAATCGGACGCACCTCTTGATTCAGGCGCTGGCCATGGGTGTTTCCGGTGGGTTTGTGATGGTATTGTTCTTTGCCTTCTGGGGACGGGCTTTTGGTCCCGCCCATCTCGGGCTCATCCAAGGAACCGCCCAGGTGATGACCGTCCTGGCTTCTGCCTTGGGACCGGAGGTCTTTGCCCATGTCCAGAAATGGACCCACTCCTATGTCCCCGTGTTTTGGGGATTGGCGGCAGTGGTGGCTGCTGTCGGCTGCTGGTGCAGTGTCGTGCGTATGCCGAAATTACCGGAGTTGAATTCCGGGCCGAATCCTTCGCCGCTTCCTTGAGTCGCTTCTGGCTTGCCCTTGCTTCGGAGGCTTGATCATGCTTCCCAGGACTACAGGGAATGGAGAATCCCATTCTGAGGTCGCCAGTATCTAGAATCCCCTATGAAGCATCCATCCATCGCTGTTCGGATCGTCATCGGCACCGTGGCCGCCGCCGCCCTGGTTCCCATGACCGGTTGGGCCGCCCCCAAACCGAAGTACACCATCAAGGAGGTCATGAAGGCCATCCATAAGGGCGACGAAGCCCTGGGAAAAAAGATCGGCAAAGGTGAAGGCACCCCCGCCGATTTCAAAAAACTGGTGGAGTACTACACCTCCCTTCCCCTCAACGAGCCGCCCCAGGGTGATGCCACGGAGTGGAAGAAAAAGGCCACCGCCCTGCTGGCATCGGCCAAGGCCTTGGAGGCCGGAAAACCCGGTGCCCTCGACCTGTACCGCGAGGCCGTGAACTGCAAGGCGTGTCACTCCGATTTCAAACCGAAGGACGAGCACAAGTAGTCCCCGCGGAGCGGCAGGCGACCCGCCGCCCACGGTTGGAAGGTAAACCCCGGACGAGAATGACTCGTCCGGGGTTTTTTTATGCATGGATTTCCAGTTAAAAGCGCGCCCTGGGAGCAACGAAGCTCCCTCCT
>CAIPFS010000265.1 GCA_903864375.1 uncultured Verrucomicrobiota bacterium | reverse complement strand
CAGGAGATTGCACGTGTGAAAGGAGATGAGGAGTGCGGCATACGGATTGTCCACCGCCACCACCTCGAGGGCGCGTCCGCGCACGCCGAGATAGTCCGGGAGGTCAATTTCTTCAAAAGCCGTGTATTTCCCGACCAATTCGACCCCAAAGGCGCTCGGTTTTCCGGCCCGGGTGATGGAGGGAGTGGAGTCCCTGAGAGCCCATCCGTCGTCGTGTCGCCGGATGCCTTCGAGAACGTCGGGACGCGGTTCCGGCGGGCTGAACAGGGAATTGCCCCAGGCTTCGGCAAACTGGCCGGCAAGTCGGGCATGGTCGGGGTGACGGATGAGGAACCATCCGGAATCGGTCTGGCAACGGAGCATAAAAAAGGAGGTGGTTGAAGCGGCTTATTCCACCTGTGGTTTCATGGCCGCTTCATGCCATTTGCGCAGCAGCAGCCATTCGAAGAAGACCACGAGGAAAAAGAAGAGGAAACCCAGGGCGCTGGCCGTCAGCACCAGGGCGAACAGGTAATCGGTCTGAAGCTGGCTGTTGGCATAGGTGATCGAATAGCCAAGGCCCCCCCTGGCCCACCGCATTGGAACTGGCAAACAATTCACCGGTGATGGCCCCAATGACCGAAATCCCACCGGAGATGCGAAGTCCGATGAAGAGGTTGGGAACCGCGTGAGGCAGCCGGAGGTCGAGCAGCATCTGCATTTTGGAGGCATTCGACATGATGAAGAGGTCGACGAGGTTCCGCGGCACGGAGATCAACCCCTGGGTGGTGTTGGCGATGATCGGGAACAGACAGATGATGAATGCGACCAGCATCACGCTCCGGGTTCCCGACCCGAACCACATCAGAATCAAGGGGGCAATGGCGACGATGGGAACGGTCTGAAGCAGGATGGTGTACGGATAAAGCGAACGCCGGATGGCGGCGGATTGCGCAAAAAACAGGGCGATGATGATGCCGGCCACGATGCTCAACACGTACCCGCCCGCCGCTTCGAATGCCGTGACGCGGAAGGCAAACCAGAGATTTTCCCGGCGTTCAATGACAGCATTGAGGACGGCGATGGGACCGGGAAGGATGTACGGGGGAATCTTGAACAGCTGGCAGGCCCCCGCCCAACCCAGAATGACGGCCAGGAAAACCGCCACGGGCCATATCCAGGTACGGAAAAAGGCATTCATTTTTGAGATTTGACCGCGCGCAGGGCGGAGCTGACCTCCCCGACGAGCGAAAGAAATTCCGGCGCACTCCGAAGCGAAGCCACCCGAGGATTGGGAAATGGGACCTGAATTTCTCGGTGAATCTGCCCGGGATTCGCTTTCAGCACCATGATGCGGTTGGAAAGAAAGACAGCTTCAGAAACGCTGTGGGTGACAAAAAAGGTGGTGAACTTATCCACCTCCCGGAGTCGGAGCACCTCTTCATTGAGGAAATCCCGGGTCATCTCATCCAAGGCACCGAACGGTTCGTCCATCAGGAGGATTTTAGGTCGAATGGCCAGAGCCCGGGCGATGGAGACCCGCATCTTCATCCCCCCGCTGAGTTGACGCGGGTAGTGGTCGGCCACGGACTCCAGGCCGACCAGCTTCAGAAGTTCCCGTGCTTTGGCGCTGCGGCCGGTGCGGGTCTCACCTCCTTGCAGTTCCAACCCGAGTTCCACATTCCGACTGACCGTCCGCCAGGGGAGGAGGGTGGCGTCCTGAAAGATAAAGGACATGATTTCCCGGGCATTTTCGGGAATCATGCCGTCAATCTGAATGAATCCGGTGCTCATCGGACTCAGCCCGGAAATCAGGCGCAGCAATGTGGACTTGCCGCATCCGCTCGGTCCGATGAGTGAAATGAAATCCCCCTTGGCCACATCCATCTGGATTTGGCTCAGCACGGTGGTGCCGTTCGGCCAGGTCTTGGTCACATCCCGAAGGGTGATGAAGGGGGGTCCCGGAGTGGAGCGGGCGGTCTGCCCGTCGGCCGTTGTGGATGCCGGGTGCGGGTTGATCATGGGAGCAGCGGGAGGACCAGTTGGCTGGGGTGGGATTCCGTGTGCGCCAGCTGGCGGAGGTTGTGCCGCCAATCCGACGGGGTGGCGAGCTGCGGGGGCACGTCCGAACCGGGATTGCGGTCGTAGAGGGGAAATGATGAACCAGCCACGTCCAGCCGGAGCCTTTCCCCCGGGACCAGCGTGCAGCAGGTGGGTTCGAGGGCGAATTCCCATCGATGAAGCGTATCCGGACGGTGATGGTTGTCCGGAAACAGCCACGAACTTCGCGCAATCCCCAGACTGATCGGGTAGGACCGTCCGTCCGGCAGCACCCGGAGCAGCCTGGCAACGAGGTCCGCGTGGGAGCAGCTGCTGACGGAGAAAAGAACGACCCTGGGAGCACCGGCGATGGTGATGGGAGTGGCCAATGGTTCGCTGGTGTACACCAGCACATTGTTCAACTGCTCCGATTTGGCCTGGTTGAACGGACCCGGTGCCCCGCTCGGTCCCGGAGACAGGACCGGGACCTCCGGCTCGTCCACCCAGGAATCCCGTGGTTCTGAGAAGGCGGGCTCCAGGGTCAGCCGACCGTCCCCGCGGTTGGAGTTGGCCCGGCCATCCGAATGAAGATACCACGTGGTCATGGGTCCCTTCCCATTCCCGTAGGCGCTCCAGGAATCGGCGGTTTTCCACCGATTCTCCCCCATCGCAAAAAGGCGGACTTTCGGTTCGTCGGAAAAATCGCCGGTATCCTTGAGCCAGTGATTGAACCAGCGCAGCAGCAGCCGGTCGGTATCGAAATCGGCCTCGGGACCAAAATCCAATTCACCCACCAGTCGCCCCCACGGGATGTGCTGCCAGGGGCCGGCAACGAGATATTGATGGTGTCGCTGAACGGAATCCGCCTGGTCCGAGGTCAGGGAATCGTAAAGAAGGGCGCTGCCATGAAGGTAGCTGTCGTACCATCCCAGGATGTGCAGGGCGGGTACCTTCAACTGGCTGAAGGTGCGGCTGATATCCTGAGCCGCCCAATAATCGCCGGCCTGTCGATGGCTGGTCCAGTCGCGGTAATAGGTGGGCAGACGGCGATCCACCAGTTCAGGAAGGGTGGCATAGGGAGCGTGCCAGAACCGGGACGGAAGTTGAGGAGCAGCGGCCTCCAGGGCCCTGCCCGGAGCAGGATTCTTGAGCCGGCGGGAATCGGCCCGCAACATTTGGTTGGCCCAGCCCACCGTTCCCGCCAGTCGCAATGCCCCGTGGTGGTAAAACCATCCGTTGAACAGATCGCCCGCCGTTTGTGCCGGGACGATGCATTGCAGGGCGGTGGGGCGTTCTGCGGCCGCCAGAAGTTGGGTCAGGCCCTGGTAGCTGAACCCATACATGCCCACCCGTCCGTTGGATTCCGGACGCTGGGCGACCCACTGGATGGTCTCCAGTCCGTCACGTCCCTCGTGGCGAAAGGGATAAAATTCCCCCTCGCTGTCCCCGCGTCCCCGGACATCCTGGATGACGACGTTATACCCATGCCGGGCAAACCAGGCCGCCTGCGGGCAGACCACCGTGGTCGCGATGATCCGACCGTACGGCTGACGCACAAGAAGTGTGGGGCAGGGCTTTCCGGTGCGGGATGCCGGTGGATGGTAGTGGTCTGATACCAGCCGGGTGCCATCCGAAAGGGAAAAGCGAACCCCGCGCTCCACCCGGACGCCATCGCCCAGGTCAGCCCAATCCGGCTTCGGCAACGGCGCGGCCCTCCGCCGCGACGGGGTTGCGGGGATTTGTTTGGCGGAGCGGGTGGACGGCATGGGCCCGGGTCAGAGCGGCATCAGGTTTTGGTACCGATACATTTCCTCCAGGGCAGAGGCCATGCGGGTGCTCATTTCCTCAGCCCAGGCGCGACCCTTTTCCGCTGTGCTCGGATTTGGGTCTCCCATGACACCGCTGGGGGCGATGTCGCGGGTGAGCCAGGCAAAGGTGGCGTAGGCAAATTCGGGCTTGAGAATGCCCGGATCGCCCACCCGGGCGATGTAGTTGACCGTGTATTTGTCGGTGTGAACCAGTTCGGGTGTGGCGGCCAGCAGGATGGAGGTTTCAACCTCACCGGCATGAAAGCCAAAGGTGGCCTCCTGTTCGCAGACCCCCGATGCCGCTCCGCCCCCGTACAGGCAGAAGACCCTCAAGCCCAGCTCGGCCCGAAGATCCCGTGCCATGACATCCACGAGGGAGTGATTTCCCCCGTGACTGTTGAAGAACACGATCTTTTTGAATCCGGCGGCGTGCAGGCTGCAGGCAAGGTCGCGAAGAACGGCAATAAAGGTTTCCCGACTCAGGCTGAGGGTTCCGGGATAACCAATGTGTTCATTGCTTTTGCCATAGCATACGGGGGCCAGGGCATAGATCGACAGCTCCCTGGGAATGCGGGCCAGGGCGAGGCCCAGGAGGTAGTTGTTGATCAGGGTGTCCGTAGCCAGGGGCAGGTGATGGCCGTGCTGCTCGATGGCTGCGGTCGGGATGATGAGCAACGTTTCATCCCGGGGCAGCGCATCCACCTGCTTCCAGGTGAGATAGGGAAGGAAACGTTCCGGCGGAATCCAGGTTTTCATGACGGGGGAGGAAGCGGGGTGGACAATGGAAAATCAGCGGGGGGTTCAATCGCCGTACGCACGGACAAAACCGGTCGGTGAGGTGGGGGTCTGTTCCAGGGTGGCGGCAAAGCCGCGCATTTTACCGGGATTCAGCAACCCATGGGGATCGTACTGCTGCTTGGCCACCAGTTTTTCATCATCCGGTCGCCATCGACCGGATCCCTCCAGGAAGTTGACGTGCGGATTGGCGACACTGACCCCGATCTCGCCGCAAAAGTCGATCATCTCCTGGAGTCGTTCGTCGGACGTGTAGCGGATGACCGGCAGGCTTCCGGGAGTCACGATGCCGTCCCATTTCACGATTTCGACATGCATCAGGTATTCGGATCCGAAGCGTTGTTTGAGCTGCCGCATTTGCTCCCGGGCCCGTTTGGGGTCCAGGCCGCATTGAAGGTAAGTCAGGCTCGGATCGGCCTTGAGCGCCCAGAGGGTGGTGTGATTCCAGGTGAAATCGCTCAACTGCGACCCTCGGCGCACCTCGGAGTAGGGGGACACAAAGACCACTTCACCGCCTCCGGGGCCCACACTGTGGGTCAGACGTTCCAACTGATCATCGGCGATTTCGAAGAACGAGAGCGCCTGACCATGGGGAACCCATTTTTGGAGCGGGGCAAACCACGAGGGAATGGGCCACTCAAAGCAGGTCACCAGCCGCTTTTTAAATCCGTCGTTGAGTGCCAGCGCCTCGGAGAAGTCGAAGGCCCGCTCGAAGGTGGGATGGGACACGGCGATTTGCGCCCAGAGGGTCCGGGGTGCCAGACGCAGTTCCACCTGGATGATCACGCCGTTGGTGCCCCAGGCATGCAACACCTTGAAAATATCCTGGCCGCTCAACCGGATTTCCCGGGGGTTTTCCTCGATCGTGAGGATGGTCAGGGCATGAACAGTACCATTTTCGCGAAGGCCACCCCAGGTGATGCTCCCAATGCCGCCGCTGCCGCCGGCGCAGAACCCGGCGACACTGGCTTTGACATAGGTGCTGGGATAGCAGCGAAGTTCCCAGCCGGATTGACGGGCAGCGGATTCGATGGCCCCCAGCCGCACGGCTGGTTCGCAAACCGCCAGGCCATCCGCGGTGATCTCAATGATTTTATCGAGGGCGGCGAGGTCAAGCAATATGCCGCCATGGGTCGGGATGCACTGGCCGTAATTGCCGGTGCCCGCACCTCGAAGGGTGATCGGAATTTTTCGATGATAGGCATACTGGATGGCAGCCCGTAATTCATCGACAGAACGCGGTTGGATCACCACCTCGGCCAGCTTGTCCGCCAAATCCCGTTTGAGGATGGGCGAGTACCAGTAGAAGTCGCGGCTGAGCCGTTCCACTTCGGGCGCGGCGGTGATGATGCGGTCGGCGGGAAGAAATTCCGCCAGGGCTTGGAAGTCTGCGGGGGTCATGGAACCTGAGGTGAGGGTGATCGCGATGGAATGGATGAAGATCTGTCCGAATTAACTTTTGGGTGCCGCTTTGGGTTTGGCGTGACGCCAGGTTTTCATCATGGCCTGCATCCGTTCGTCCTCGAACAAAGCAACACAGGCCACCCGTTCCACGGGTCCCAGCACCACGCAAGTCATGTCGGAACGTTTAGCCACCGTTTTGGCCGGGACATAAATCTGGCGGCAATGCCGGGAGGCATCCTTGATGGTCGCTCCAAAGACCACGCGATCGACGGCACTCCACAATGCCATGCTCATGCACATGGGGCACGGTTCGCAGGTGGTATACAGGGTATGCCCCTTCAGGCTGAGGGTTTTGAGCTTTTTACACGTGGCCCGCAGAACCCGGACCTCGGCATGACTGCTGGGGTCCCACTCCGCCGCGACCGCGTTGAGTCGACGAAGGACCAGCCGCCCGGTGCCGGTTTCCACGACGTCCGCACAAAAAGGGGTTTGACGGGTTGTGCCCAGTTGCCGGGCTGTCCAGGCCGCCAATTGAGCCATCTGTTGCCGGTCAAAATCGGTGATTGAAGGGGACGGGTCGATCGCCATCGTTTCCTGCGAAAGCAAAGCGCAAGCCACTCCGCATCGCTGGCCACGGAAAATGGCTGGTCCATCGACAATCCCATCCGCTCCCGTACCGAACCCGTCGATTTCCCCGGATAAACCAGGTCCACCGGGGGCAGTGGCGAAAAATTCCGGCAGGATTGTTGCTGGAGACTTTTCCCGGGCGGGCGTCCGGTTAGGCTGCCGCGGGCGCATCGGCTGCCCTCTTTTGAATGAATCGAAAAAAAATCACCACGCTCCCGCTCAAAGAATTGCACCGCCGACTGACCTCCGGTGACCTGACCGTCCGGGACGTCGCCGAGTCCGCCCTCGAATCCGCGCCCGATGCCGTGGCCGCCAATGCCTACATCGACTGGCAGCCCGAGTTCATTCTGGCGGAGGCGGCACAGTGGGATCCCACGGCCTTTCCATCCTCCCTGGCCGGCCTGCCGGTGT
>CAIPFS010000264.1 GCA_903864375.1 uncultured Verrucomicrobiota bacterium | reverse complement strand
TTGAATACCAAATACATTGGTAGGGCGAGGCTCCTGCCGAGCCGCGGCGGTCCAAACCACGAGTGCCACGCTACCGAACCCCAATTCGGCATTACAGATGACCTGTCCCTTGGTTGTCCAGCGGGCAAGGCAATCTGGCCTAAACAATGATACCGCAAACTGTATGCCCGAAACGCCCGCCAATACAGATAGTCCAGCCGATGAATACCACGATGACCGTGTTGCCATCTATGACGACAAGGACGGCACTAGGCTGTTCAGTCTGGTGAATGGTCCATGGCTGCCGAAATACACGCGGCTCGCCAAGCAATACGGGGTCAACGCCATATCCTTCTACGGGACGAACGATTGGACGGATGCCGAGTGCTCCTTCCTGCGGGACTTTCCCGAACTCCAGTCGTTGTCAGCCAAGCTCCCCTCACTCTGGGCCGAACATTCGCTCGGGTTCCTGGACCATGTTCCCAACCTGACTAGCCTTATCCTGAGGGGTGGTCCGCGCGTCCACTGGGAAAAGGTAGAGTCGTTGAAGAGGCTTCGCCTTTTGAAGGCTCATCTGTATAGGGTAAATCCAAGACCTCGACCGTTGGATTTCACCGCCCTGCACGAGTTGATTGAGTTACAGTTTGATTGGACGAAATCGTGGAGCTCTGCTCTGCACGCTAGGCAACTTAGGCAAATATCTATCGGGGTTGCCGAATGGGGTATTCCCGAGCGGCTCGTTCATCTGGATTGTTCCGGGCTCCCTGCTCTGGTTGAGTTGACACTCGCCCCATGCACGCGGCTGGAAACCGTAACGCTTTATCCCGAGGCGCGCGTCTGGAAAGTACACATTAACAATTGCCCGACGCTACGCCTTGGGGCGTTGCTCAGCGAACACCTTGAAAGATTGACAATAATTGGCAAAATCGAATCTGATTGGGGGGAAATCGCCAAGGCCAAGTACCTTAAGGTACTCAACATTTGGTCCACGCGCACCGTCAAGTCAGCGCAATTCATCAAGGAACTGCCCCACTTGGAAGTCGTTAGAATCGAGGGCAATCTGCCGGATGACGAGAAGTCCTACATCCGTGCAATCAACGAGAAGACGATTGAACGGTTGAAAAAGGAGGGTGAAAAGGTAGGGTCCTTTCTGTTCTAGTTGCAGTTGACCTGTCCCTCAGTCATCACAATCATTTGATTTATGGACCATTTTATTTTTGACTGGCAATTCGAACAAGGTGAGTACCACGTATGGTGGGTTGATGATGTGAGCGTGTCCGCTCACAGTCCTGTTCATCAACAGGCAGATATGGCCGTTTCTGAACAACTGATGGACAGATTTCCGTTCACCATTCCAGAGGTTTCCTACCTTTTTTGTCCGCCCGTGTATGAAAAATGGGAGCGATTCCAATCGGACTGGCTCTTGCTCCAACCAAAACCCAGTGTCGAATTGGTGGAAAACGGAATTGGACACTATTTTTCCGGGGGGGCCTGCAAAGGATGCGGAATACCTCTTGGCGATCGAAACGAAAAGGACTTTGTTTGCGTGGCGCGGCTCGAAGAACCAGCGGATGCTGTTCGTATCTTTAAGAAAGCGGAAATCATTGCCTTTTCAGAATCGTTTCTTCGCTCTGTCTTTGCTGATAGCACTGAGATGCGGATGCAGAGACCGGTGCATGGCATCCATTCACCAGACCAACAACGGTACTTTGAGTTGAAGCACCAAAGTTCGGCTCGTGCCGTTTCGGTTGATAGTGAAGAACAGAATGGCCTTCGATGTTCTTGGTGCAGTCGAACCTTTATTGGCAGTCGAGACAAGCAAGGACAGTTAATACATTTTGTTGATTTTGGATGCACCAACTTGTTGAGATGCCCAATTGGCCAGCTCGAAAACGCATTCTGGGATCGCACAATCATGACGGAAAACGCCTTCAAGCGGTTGATGATGAACAACGCCCGCAGGGGAATCTCAGCGGCTCGCGTTGGTGTCGTATCAGCCAAGGATATTGTGCCGGATGGTGTTGTCGAACGCTGGAAAAAATAGGTGGTATGAGATGGAGCCATGCATAGTGTCGATGCTGACGACATATGCGACCTAAAAACCGATGGGGCCGAGGGTTGTTCGAACCGCCGCGGCTCACCGGGAGGTTCGCCCTACCGCGGCTGGGTGAATTATCGAAGTAAGTCATTGAATACTATATACATTGGTAGGGCGAGGCTCCTGCCGAGCCGCGGCGGTCCGAACCACGCTGATTTCGCATAGGCGAAGCCGATGGGCCGTCCGCAGGACCGAGGCTCCTGCCGAACCGCGGCGGTTCGATCCACGATTGCTACGCTACCGAACCCGCGTCCTGTCTGGGGTGATCTAGATCGTTGAGGGTG
>CAIPFS010000263.1 GCA_903864375.1 uncultured Verrucomicrobiota bacterium | reverse complement strand
TCCGGTCAGTCCGGTGGCGGCCTATGACGCATGGATTACGGCCAACGGTCGCCGGATGGTCCGGGATGCCGGATGGGAGGAGTCCAAAAAATACCGTTGGCTCGGGCGCGGCTTCAGCAAGCAGGTGTACGCCCAGGAGTTTTATAACGACCAGACCTATGCCCTGGTGGATTTCGGTATTTTTTACAACGGAACGGTGGGCACACTCGTCAACCTGGGCATCCCCGGGGCCATTGCATTGACATTCTTTCTATTCGGCGGCAGCCGGTCCGCCGTCCGGATCGTTCGTTACATCCGTCAGCATCGTCCGGACGATAATTTCTCAAGGCTGGCCTGCATCATATCCGGAGGTTGGTTTGGACAGCTGGTTTCCTACATTTTCCTCCACGGTGACAGCGAGTTCACCATGCGCACCTTCGCCCTTCCGGCGGCCATCCTGGTCGTCTGCGACTATCGCCTGACCCAACGGCTCCCCGGTAGCTCCCCAGCTGAAGAGGTACAAACCGCCCCGGTGCGGCGGGTGATTCCCTACGCCTATCCCGAGCCGACGACTTGATATTCCGAAACCCGCATCGTCCTAGAGACGCGGCCGGGCTTTCGTCCACTGAAGGTCAGCAGGACCCCGGCACCAGGGACCTCGATCAGACTGCGGCCAGCCAACCCAGGGCCAGCCATAATTCGACCAGCAAGACTCCGACCGCAAGGGTGACAACCGATACCTCCCACGGACGACTCTGCCGCTGCGGAACGGCAGCCAATTCGAGGCGAAAACGCTCGACCCCAACCTGAAACGTATCCCCCAACTTGAGACGCAGGTGACGGACTGGCATCCCATTGGATTGAATCGTGGTTTCAGGACGACAGGTCACCTGAAGTTCCCCCAATTCCCCCTGGTCCACAACGGCGTGCTTTTCCCAGACGCCAGGACCTCTCACGGCCAAATCATCGGAGGAACGACCGATGACAAACGGAAAACGGTCCATGGCCACTACAGAGCCTGGTTCCGATTCCCGCCTCAGAATAACATTCACAACCCGCCAATGCCGATTCCGCGGCGGGGAACTTCGATCTTGTCTCCCGGATAGACCTTGAGATCCAGCGCCGGATCTTCCTGCGCCTCATTCACATTCACCTTAAGCACCGCTTTGGTGCTGCGGGTCAAAACCACCCGCCCTTTGGCGGCGTAATCGGTCATTCCCTTGGCGGCGTTGATGGCGCTGGTCACGGTCATTCCAGCCACCCAGGGCACGTTCCCAGCTTCACGGACTTCTCCGCCCACCGAAACCGTCTGCCCAAGACGCTCAATGTTGATGGTGATACGCCGGAAAAGCTTTTTCTCCTCCACATAAGCGTTGGCGATTTCCCGTTCGAGCTGCGGAACCTTCTTCCCAGCAAACTTGGCCTCGACTCCCAAATACAGGGTGAGGGTGCCATCACCCTCAGGAACCTGAAGTTCAGCAGGCTCCACCCGGTCTGGAATATCGTTGTACACCACCCGAATGCGATCCCCGGGACGCAGGACATCCGCCCCCAAAGTGGGTTCGACCGAGGTTGCATCCGGCCCGGGCTTGCTCCCGGTTGACGGCGGCGTCGACTTCCCCCATTGACAGCCCGCCAATAGGAAAACCAGAACCAGGCTGAAAACGGCAGCCTTGGCATTGAGGGGTGAATGGGTCGACAGCTTCATCGTGCTTCTTTCCTTTGCGTGAGTTCGCACGAACGTCAAACCTTTTCCTTGCCGCCCCGCTTTGAACCCGTTGCTTTGCCTTCCACCGTTCGCAATTCATCCTCCGGACGGCTGTCGGCACTCTTGGAATAATCGCCGTAGTAATAGCCGCTATAGTAATAGTAGTAGCTGTCCTGGGAGATGTTGATGTTGTTCAACACGACACCCACCAGCCTGCCTCCGACTTTTTCGACCATCTGCTTCGCCCGCAGGGTCATCTGTTGCGGATACTTTCGATACTGGACCACAAGGACAGCCAGATCGACTTCACTTGCCAGAATGGAAGCATCGCTCACGCCCATGATGGGAGGTGAATCAAAGAGCACAAAATCGTATCGCTTTTTGGCCTCTTCAATAAAGGAACGCATCGCGCCCGAATTCAAAATACCCATGGAGGAACTCGGGAGCTTGCCGCTGGGCAAAAAATGCAACAACGGGTGGGCCGTATTGATCACCACTTCATCGAGCGTGTTCTGCTTGAGAAGAAAGGAGGTCAATCCGAGCTTGTTCTCAACGTTGAATTTGCGATGCAAACTCGGACGGCGGAGGTCGGAATCCACCAGCAAGACACGGCTTCCCTGCTGGGCAAACACCACGGCCAGGTTGAAAATGGTGGTGGATTTACCTTCGCCAGCCCCTCCGCTAACCACCGTCATGGCCGTGAAGGTGGCGTTCTTCCGGGAAAAGAGAATATTGGTGCGCAGGACCCGGTAGGCCTCCGCATGCGGCCCTTCCTCGCCGGCTTCCAGCATCGAGCTGACATTCTGCGGAATGACGCCCAGAACGGGGCATCCCAGGGCCTGCTCCACATCGTCGATGGTCTTGACGCTTGTATCGAGGTATTCGATGAAGAAGGCGAGGCTGACGCCCAGCAAAAGACCTGCAATGGCACCCAGGACGATATTTACGACCTTCTTCGGCTTGATCGGTCGGAGCGCCGGCTTGGCTTCATTGACGATCAGCACGCTGGATTGCCGGGAGACACTCGAATCCATGTGCTGCTGCGTCATCTGCATCTGCATGAAGTTCAACCGCTTCTCCTTGGACTCCAGCTCCTTCTTGGCCTGGAGGTAGGGGCGCCACTTCGCACTCATCTCGTTGTCCCGGTCGCGGGTTTCCTCCAGGGCGGTCCCCAGCAGCGTCAGATTCTTTTTGGCAATCTCCAGGTCACCCTCCAAAACCTGCATGATGCCATCGACCGTCAAATCCACCTGTTCATTGATGGTCTTGAGCACGTCATTGGCCTTTTTCAAATCCGGGTGATTCTCTCCGAGGGCCACCAGACTGGAGCGTTTCTGCTCAGCGGCGCTCAAATCCACCATCAAACTCTGCAAGGCCGGCGTGGAATGCGAAAAATTCAGCGCATGACGACGTTCCTTGCTGGTCAGCCGTGACAGGCGTTTGAACTCCGTCTCCAGCTGGCTGGCCTTGACCCTCAGTTCCGTTTCCATTCCCTGAAGCCTCTGCAGCTCCTGGGCGGACAACGATTGAAAGGTTCCGCCCTCGCTCACGATATCGGGAACCTTGAGGTCCTTCTTCATCTTATCGACCACACGGGTCTGCTCCTCGACATCTTTCTGGAGCTGCACCACCTCGTTGGTCAAAGCCTCCATACCCCGGGAATTCTTACCGCTTCGCCCCCGGTCCCGGTCGTCCCGGTAAATCGTGGCAATTTTGTTGGCGATGTCAGCAGCGAGCTTGGGGTCCCAGGCAACCGCCGAAATGTCGATCAGGGAGGTATTTCGCTCCGGTTTGACCTCCACATCCCGAACCAGCTGTTCGTAGGCCTCCTGGGCCGTGAACGGAACAGTTGATTTGTAATGCTGGGTGTATTTGTCCGCGAGTTTGAGTTCGCGAATTACCGGGCCAAGGATTACCTCGGATTTAAAGATCTCCAGCTCGGTATTATAAAAGTAGAAATCGTAGTTGGGCTGAGACATCGAACCCGCCAACAGAATGTCCGGGGAATCCCGCTCCACCCGCATGCGGGCCGTACTCGAAAAAACCGGCTGGAGAACGAACGTGACGGCGGTGGCCGTTACCAACACGAGGAAAAAGACGGCGACAATGATGACCTTCCGAAGCCGTACAATCCGCCAGTAGTCGAGGAAATGCTGACGGGAATCCGGCGCTCCCGCCAGTTTGGGTGTCTCCATGGAAAAATGAGGCCAGAAGATACTTCCGGCCTCCGAAACCTGACCTATTTCAGACTAGTAGCTGGCACGAATACCGAGGAAAACGCGATTGCGCGAATATCCACGCGATGACAGCGCCGAATCGCTTTCGGTTGCGAGCTTGTCGTAGAAGTAGGACGCCTCCGCAGAAAGATAGGAATTCAGAGCGTAACTAAGGGAGAGACCCACGCTGTAGAAGTCTTCGGACTTCTTATCGAAGGATCCACCCTTGAACACCGCGTTCTGGTACTGACCATTGGCGGACACCCGCAAGGCCGGGGTCAGATTGTGAGCCACCACCGCGTACAGCAGAGTACTCTCCTGGTTCTGAACGATGCTGGTCGAAGTATCTGTCACCGTCGGGTACAAGGCGTCGGTCGCGTTCAACTGATGGCGAAGACCGCCATTCAAGTAGCTATCCTTGGCGAACTGCCACTTTGCACTGACGTCGGCGTAAGGGGAGGTATCTGACTTGGAATCCGACAGATGATACTTTTCCACGTTGGCGAAGTCGGTGAACTCACCACCCGCACGAACGGCGAATGAAAGGACCGGCGATGCCTGCCAGTCGGCTCCGGCGTAAACAAAATGGGAGGACCAGTTACGCGCATCGCTGTAGATCGTCACTCCACGGGAATCGGTCAGGATGATCCCGTTCTTGTCGAAAGCCACATCCGAGTAACGGTAACCCAACACCCCGTACAACGAAGGATTGATCTTATAGCGAAGATCAATCGACGGGACGTTTTCCATCCGGTTCAGCGCCACTTTGTAGCCCGGATCGCTGTAGTCGTAAAGGTTGTTCCGATAGGCCACAGCCAGGCCAAACGAATCGCTCAAACCAATATCGCCCTTGAGCGACGCGTTGTTGATGAGCGCATCCGCCTTCGAGCGGGCCACCTGTCCGGAGAGCAGCTCCTGCGGTTCCCGGGTGATGGCAAAGGAATCTCCGGCCTCAAACGACAGCGTGTCGCTGGCTTTGTGTTTGATGTTGGCCTTGAT
>CAIPFS010000262.1 GCA_903864375.1 uncultured Verrucomicrobiota bacterium | reverse complement strand
TGACATCATCAACACCAATGCCTCGGTCAGCGAACGCTTCCGCTCCTTCCTGGATGTCAATTGTTCGTATTGCCATCAACCCGGTGGCGTTCGCGGGCTATTCGATGCGCGTTATACAACGCCACCCGTCAGTGCCGGAATCAAGAACGGGCCGCTCATCGCCGAGGGTCCCATTCCAGGGTCGAAAGTGCTGGTCCCGGGTGATCAGCTGCGCTCGATGATTTTGCAGCGAATCCAAAGTCTGGATCCGATCTTCAAGATGCCCCCCGTCGGACGCAACGTGGTTGATCAACCCGCCGTTGACGTCACGCGGAGATTGATTGATCAGCTGGCGGGCCCTGCCCCGCATCTCGCGGTCACGCCTGGCGCCAACGCGCTTCACCTCAGCTGGCCGACGACAGAAACTCCATTCTATCTTCTGGCGACGGACGGACAAATCAACGGCACCAACTGGCTGGAAGTGCCGGCGGGGACTCCAATCAATGGACGATACAACGTCAACGTCCCACTCTCACCGGGCGGCTCCCCTGCCTTCCTCCGGTTGACCAGCCAGCGACCGCTTCCTTAGAGAGTTCGTCCGGATTGGGCGACGGAATGCCCTGCCTGATGACTCTCAGGCAGGGCAGGAATGTAGACATCAGCTTGCCGAGGCGGGATGCGGAGGTTCTCTCCAGGCGTAAGAGCACCCAGGGTTCAATCAATCCGAGCGAATTGTTCTCAATGCCATTCCTGATGCATCGGACTGGCCGCCCGTTGCTCTGGAGGCAAGAAAAACCAATCCACCAGCTGATTCCAACCGTTGGTTCCGATCCTGGCCGCAAGCCGGTCTTGGATGGTCAGGCGCTCGGCATACGCCACCGGAACCAGTCGGGGCGCAGACAGGGCATCCTCTGGTCGGGAAATGCGCAACCCTCCAATGGATTCCGCCAGTGTGGGCAGCCAGTCGGGGATCGGTTCCCCCGGAATGGGTCCAAGATCCCAGAGGCGTATCGAACCGTCGCCACCGGCACTCAGCAGCTGCCGTCCATCGTGGCTGAATTGAACCTGGTTCACCGCCAGAGCCGAATCCGCACGGTGGCGATCATCATGCCAGAGAGGTCCGGTGAGTGACCGTCCGGTCTCCATATCAAAAACTTCGGCGCGCCCATTCAGCCCCCCGATGGCGAATCGATTTCCAGTGGGATCGATGGCGATGTCCGTCACCCGGGCTCCCCGCGAAATGGGTTCCACCAGGGGAACCCCGCTCTCGCCGGAAAACACCCGGACAAAGTTGTCGTCACCCGCGACAACGATCCGCGTACCATCCGCACTGACGTGGGCATTTTCTGAACCAAAGCTGAGCGAAACGCGGCATCCCGCCGGCTCGCTGCTTTGGGAATCATAAAAATGCAATGTCTGTGCGGAAATGACTTTAATCCGCCGGCCTCCATGCGTGAAGCCGACACTGGTCGGCGAACCATCCAGGTGAATTTCCCGAACGCGGGCACCCGTGCGTGCGTCCCAAATTCGAAGCCGGTCGTCACTCGAGGCAGTCAGGATCTGCGTTCCGTCGGGACTGTACTCAACCGAGACGACCGGCCACGGATGCCGAATCGGTTCCATCCGCAATTGACCTGTCCTCCAATTCCATAGATTGAGGGCACGGTCGAGCCCCCCTCCAGCGACGGTCTCGCCATCCGGTGAGAAAATGACGGAAAAAATGTCGGAATGCAGGATGGGAGGGCCCGCCACGGTTCCATTGCTGGCATCCAGCACCCGAAGTGTTTCCCCGCACTTCGTCAATAGCCAGAGATGATCGGGACTAAACCAGACCTGATCCACGGGGTGTCCCAGCGAAGAGCTGCACCAAACCTGT
Source organism: uncultured Verrucomicrobiota bacterium (assembly GCA_903864375.1). Taxonomy (GTDB): domain Bacteria; phylum Verrucomicrobiota; class Verrucomicrobiia; order Limisphaerales; family UBA9464; genus CAILNN01. The sequence goes on along the minus strand of CAIPFS010000262.1, from coordinate 1,076 downwards.
TTACCGGACAACCGATCGAAGAGCCGAACCGTTCCATCCTGGCCGCCGACTGCAAATTGGCGGTCATCGGAGGAAAGGGTGAAGCCAGTCAGACCTCCTTTCGATTCAATCCGCACTTCCTTTGACCGGGATGTCTCCAGATTCCAGACCGCCACACTACCATCGACGGTACTCACCAGGAGTCGGTCACCCGTCGGACTAAATCGGGCGTCCGTGACTTTGGAAAAGTGACGAACCGGTTCGCAGAGTGGTTCACCCGAATCCAAATCCCAAACGCGTGCGGTGTCGTCGAATCCGTGACTGACGAGGCGGGAACCATCGAAATTGAACACGGCGCTGACTTGGGGTGTGCCGGCATCCAGTATGGTTAAAAGAGCTCCGTCCGGTGCCGACCAGATCCGGACCCGGCCATCCTTGGCACAGGTGGCCACGCGCCGTCGATCCGGCGAAAACACAGCGAAAGTAACGAGGTGTTGATGGTCCAACGTCTGCAGAACCGCCCCCGATTCCGTGGCATAGATAATGACAGCCGTACCTTGGGTGACTGCCAGCAAGCGGCCATCACCAGAGAGCGAGATTCTCGTTCCCGAACCAGAGGCGTGTCGCCAACTGGCAAGTTCGCGACCCGACTGGGCATCGAGTCGCACGATTCTGGCTCCGCTGGAAAGGGCATAAATGGAGCGGGAATCGGGAGCCCAAGCCATCCGGCGCTCGACAAATTCCGGGTCGATTTTTTCGGGGGAAGCAAACCGCAGGTGGCCGCTCGCCATATCCAAAACACGGAGGCGCTCATGGATGACGGTGTACGCGAGGGCCTTTCCATCGGGGCTGAACTGCAAATCGACCACACCTTCGGGTGTTTCCAAATCCGGAAATCGAGGTTCACCTGTGGTAACGTCACAAATTCGTACGAGACCTGTTCCCCATCCCCATAGTCCTCCGGCAACCGCCAGATTGTGTCCGTCCGGACTGAAGGTTGCCAGGGCTGCGGGATGTCCAAGCGGCTTCGAGTAGAGCAAGCGACCCGTCGCCCCATCGCGCATCCAAATCTGTGTCTCCCCGCCATACACGATCAC
>CAIPFS010000261.1 GCA_903864375.1 uncultured Verrucomicrobiota bacterium | reverse complement strand
GCGCTGGCTGCTGAGAGGCAGTTCCGTGCCGAAGATGAAAAGGGCCATGTAGAGGGCACCCAGAATCACTGCGACGATCCAGACTCGAAAGGCTGTGAAGAACCGTTGAGCCACAGCCGTGGTCAACAGGGTGATGATGGTGAAATAGATCAGGAGCCGGTGACCCGAGATCAAACCCGCAACGACAATCAGAAAAGTGACGGGCCACAGCCAGAGTCCCCGGCGGTTGAAGTAGCGGGCGAGAGGAAAGTGAACCCACAGGACGGAGAGGAGTGCCAGGGCGGTAAACGCCAGTGACTGGAATCTCCGGATACCGCCCGTCATGGCCTGCTGTTCAAAATTGAGACCGTCGTTGGGGAGCTCAACAAAATTGAGCAACTGGAACAGTGAGCCGGAGGCGTAGGCGAAGATCAGATCGGCGGCGATGTAGCTGAGGGAAAAGTAACATTGGAGCACGAACAGCCGGACCATGGTGCGCTCATTGGGGGGCTTGAGCGCAAAGAGAACCGGAAAGACGGCGGTGAGTAATTGTTGGAAGTAGATTCGCCCGCCCATTTGCGAGCCACCGAAAGCGCGAAGCCCGACGCCACGAAACAACATGGTCACCAAAAGGACCACGCAGAAGAGGAGTAAACCGAGGTAGAGCGGCCAGTTACGGCGGAGCCGTGCGAGGGTTCCCGGTGCCGCTTCACGCAGGGCGATGGTGACGATCAGTCCGCTCCACCCAAGAACGCCAAAGCCCTCCCAAAGAAAGGGACGTCCGGTGACGAACGGAACAATCAAGGCGGAATTGAACAGGATCGTTCCAAAAACGATCGCAATGTCCATGTGGTACGGCAGCAACACCAGCCAGGCAATGGGCGCGAAGAGAGCCAGGATCGCGACGGCATTGCCGGTCAGGGCCAGCAGCAGTCCGCAGAAGGAGGCAAAAACCAGGGCGCCAAACAGCCACAGGCCCCTTGTAAACTGCCACTGAAGTTCAATCCCGCTCATTTCGATGTTTCATTCCACCCGGCATGGAGGGAGGACCTTGCCTCAAGCCCCGGAGCTTCGCAATGCTTCTGCGAGGACGTCAAGGTGACGCTCGACGGTAAAGTGTTCCCGGTAGCGATTCCGCAGGGTCGGGGAGTGGTTTTGGTCAAACAGGGCCAGCATCTGGCCTGCGAGTGCCGCGATATCTCGTGGTTCGACAATCCCGGGATAGTTCTCCGGCAGGATTTCCGGGACGGCCCGCCACCGGGTCGTCACGATCGGCAATGCCCAGGCCATGGCTTCAACCAAATTGAGGGGTTGCCCCTCGTTGGCATAGTAGGTGGGGAACAGAAAAAGGTCGGACGTTTGAAATTGCGTTCTCTTTCTTTCCCGGTCCAGGAATCCATGGACCGTCGCCACGGCATGGGCGGAATTGATTCGTTCAAAATCAGCCCGGTCGGCCGGTTCAACAAATTCCCCGGCAACGGTCAGGTGAAAGCGAGCCTCGCATCCGCGCTGTTGTAATTGCTCGTTGGCGAGAATCACCGATTGCAGGGCATCGAGGACCCCCTTGTCCCGGGAGCAAAGGGCGAGGAAGAGGACGGAAATCGTGACCGGCTTGCCTCCCGTTGTTCGGAGAGCGTCCCGCAATTCGATCTGACGTTGATGTCGAGCCGATAGCAGGGACTGGACATCCTTCGGAGCCGGATCGGGAATACCGTTGGGAACCACGCGACAGTTGCGCGGGTGAAGGACGGCGGCATCATCCGAGGTCAATTTCGAAAGGCTCAAACTCAGGCTGGCGCGCCCAAGAGCCCATTGGGTCAGACGGCGTTGCCAGGGACTTGCGGTCCGGTTGAGCCACTGTCCCAAACCGACCGAGTGCCAGTGGAGAATCAGGTGAGGGAACGCCCATCGACACAGCCCGAGAACCATCCAGTCCCGATAGATGGCGGACGGTTTGGCCGGGGCGGGGATGTAATAAAAGACGGTATATCCGCCGAAAAAGCGGGCCTTGAGGGCCTGGGCAACAAAGCCGGCGAGTCGTAGGACCTTTCCCAGTCGCATCGTTCCGATGTCCTCCGCGCCCGAGGAGAGTTGGGCGTTGACGTGAAAAATCTCCACGCCGCGGGACCCGTCGGAAAGTCCATCCACCAGAATCTGGACCATCTGACTCTGGCCATGATGCGGTGGAGGTTTGTGCGCAAAGACCAGAATGCGAGGCTTGCTCATGCCAAAAAAGGCGGATTCGCCCTGAAAGAAAGCAGTGACGACTAACGGGCGCTCCGGGGGGAATTGATAAGGAAGGCCTGCCCGGTGTGTGCGACGACCGTCACATTCAACCCGCGGCTGCGGCAGGCCTGATCGATGGCTGTTCGTGCACCGTAGGTGGCCGGCCACGCGTAATCGTCAAAAACAACGATTCCCCACGGGGACAGGCGGTCCAGAACAAATTCGGTGGAGGCCAGGGTCGGCTCGTGCAGGTTGACATCGATGTGGGCAAACGAGATGGCCTGCGCCTTCACCTGGCTGAGGGTTCCGGGGATCAGCCCGGGGATGAGGACCACCTGTTGATTGGGCGTTGAGAGTAGCCGGGTGACATCGGCCAGACTTGCACAGCGGCACCCTGCCAGTTGGACGTGGGCTCCATCCTTGGCGGGATCGATCTTCTGGTAGCCCTCAAAGGTATCCAACGACCAGATGCGTTTGGTGGACCCGGCTTCCTGAAGCACATCAAGAATTACCCGGGTGCTTCCGCCGCTGCCGGCCCCTGCCTCGAAGATATCCCCTGGCACGCCGATGGAGGTTCGCGCCATCTGTCGGAGCGAATAGAGCTTTTCCGGGCTGAGCAGGGTGTTGGCCTTGACCTCGGGACGCAGCAGGGAGGCGTTCTCCGGACTGAACCACGGCTGGTACAGTCGGGGCAAATCATCGGGAATCCCGTAAACACCGGAGTCAGGTATTTCCGGGGGGATGACCTGCCTGCGTGGGAAGGCGAGGACCAGACGTCCCACTGGACGCAGGAGACGATTGACGAAGCGCTCCACCGCAGTGGCGCCGGGTTGAGGTTTTACGACCGTTCCGGTATTCATATGAGACTAAAGGTTGCCCAGCCGTCGAAACCTCCCCAGAAAACTGGCCTCGGACGAGGGTTCACGGCGATAAATCCAAACCAGACCGACGGCTGCCGCCACGGCACATCCCATCGCCGCCGCCGGGAGCGTTCCCCAACCCCTGGGCCAGAGTTGAACACTCCACCAGGTAAAAGTCGTTGACGCGCCGCAACTGACAACCGCGCGAGCGACAATTTTGAGGTACCACTCCGCGGGCTTCAGATGGACCGATCTGGCCCAGGCCCAGAACAGGGGGGTGAGGGTGGCACAGACGGTTGCGGCCAGAAAGCTGGCAGCGACGCCGATGCCATGGTAACGGGGGCCGAGGATCAGGGAAAGGATCACGCCCATGGCCAGCTCGCGTTCGCACCCGCGGGCCAGGGTTCCAAAACGTCCGGCACCAATCAGGTAATAGGCGGCCGGCGAGGAGATGCCGGTAATCAAGAACCGAAGGGACATCAACAGGACCAGGGTTTGTTCGGGAGCCCAGGAACTCGTCTCGTTGCGGGTCCACCACTCGGCAAACGGGGCCAGCACCACGATCAGGGCACCCATCACACCGCCATAAAGCCAGGCATTGACGCACAGGAGCCATTTGGAAAGGGCGAGGACGGCCGCGGATTCATGGCTGGCATCCGACTTTTGATGCTTTGCAATCAGGGGCCACACCGCCTCGCTGCCAGCCTGCAGGAGATTCCTTACCTGGGCGAAAATGCGGGCTGCTCCTCCGTAGCGTCCGCCCGATTGGGCGGCAACCACACCCGTTCCCAAATTCGCGGCGAGCAGGGTATCGCCAGTGAACAGGAGTAAAATCGCAATCTGGGATCGAAAGCAGGCCACGGCTTCGGGCCAGAGTTCGCTGAACAATCGTCGGAACTCGGTCGGTGCCACGCTGTGCAACAGGCGGAAGCCGGGTACGGTCCGCTGACATAGAAGCCATGCCGTTCCGCCCTGAAGGATGGCGACGATGGTCATGCTGATGGGAATGGACCAGAGTTCGAACTGAAGTCGCAGCGCTCCCCAGACAAAAATCAGGTTGGCCCAGGAGGCCAGGGCGTTGAGTTGAAACACCCTTCGTTGTTCACCCAAACCCACCAGCAGGTTGATCTGTGCCGATACCAGCATCGACAGGGTTCCGGCGAATCCCAGGGCGAGAAAAAAGCCGACCGATTGGTGGGCTCGCTGGACGGAGGGCAGCAATGAATAGAGGCCAACCAGCAGAAGAACCGCGGGCAACAGGACACCGGCAATGCGAAGGTAGAGGGCCTGCCCAAAACGGATGAGCAGGAGTCGATTCTCATCGGAGGTGCCGGCGAGCAGACGACGATTGAGTGCCGTTCGATAGCCCAAATCGAGGTAAGGCAGATAGATCAACAGTGTTTGAGCCCCGTTCAGTACATTGAAGCGCTCAATGTCCATGAAATGCGGCAGGATCTTGATTTGCAGCATTCCCGAAAGAACCCCGCTCAGCATGGAAGCCACCCGCCATACCACGGCGGAGGTGAATTTGCGATTCATTCGGATGCCCCATCCGGGCGGACGTGGGGACGGCACCGTTGTCCACGCACGACCGCGTCCAACCCGGAGTTCGGATTGGCTTTCATGCCCGTGCTGGCAGTTGAGCCAGGATCGGGCCGGGCCCTGACGGTGGCGAAGCGGAACGGCTCATGGATTCACCCAGTGCAAACCCATTCGACTCGAGGAGAATCCCGACACGAATGGATGGAGATATTCATTGAGGGGATGCCGGTTTGGCAAGGCTGCCGCTGCAGTCCCCCGGTCAGCGCTCGCCTCGATTCACTCCGGAGGGGCGTTTTCAGCGGCGATCGTCCCCTGGGAGGAGGATCCGCCATTTTCCATCCGCCGGTTCCGAAAGAACGTCCGGAGCAGGTCCACCGATTCCTCGGCGCGAACCAGTGGGGTGATTTCGCATCGATGGTTCAGGCCGGGGAATTGCAGCAGATTCAGCGCGCCGCCCGCTGCCCCACTGCGCGGGTCACCGGCACCGAACACAACGCGGGCCAGCCGGCAATGCACCAGGGCTCCGGCGCACATGGGGCACGGTTCCTTGGTCACGTACAGGGTGCAGTCGTTGAGCCTCCAATCGCCCACCTCTTCCTGAGCCATCGTCAGTACCAACATTTCCGCATGGGCCGTGGCATCCCGGAGCAATTCCACCTGGTTCCAGGCGCGGGCGATGATCCGGTCGTCGCGAACAATCACGGCCCCCACCGGCACCTCACCCGTGCGGAACGCTTTCCGGGCCTGGCGGAGGGCTTCGCCCATGAACAAATGGTCGGAATCCAAATCCATGTCAGGACGGGGAACGGGTCGGAGTGCTCTGAAGGAGATGCCAGACATCCGCGTCGTGGAGGGACGACTCGCAATGCGCGGCAAAAAAGCCTGCTCGATGTCTCCAGAACCAGGGCCAGATTTTTTCCCGATCGGTTCTGGGAATCGGCAATCCATCGATTTCCGGCTTCGAGAAGAATCCAAAGACTCCCTCCCGATGGTTGGGAGGCACCCGGTCGAGGCGGGTCGTGATTTCAAAAAGAAACATCAACCAATGTGCCTGGTTTTCATAACCCTGTTCGCTGATCAGGCCTACCAATCGGAACTCCTCCAACGGAAGGTGGATTCCCAATTCTTCGTGGGCTTCTCGTTGGGCGCAGTGATGCGGGGATTCTCCAGTGGCCTGCTCCAGCTTTCCGCCCGGCGGGGACCACAGACCCAAATTGGGGGCCTTCGCTCGTTGCATCAACAGGACTTCGTCCGCTGGGTTGAACGCATAGAGCAACGTGCCGATTTTGTAGGGGAGGTGGGTCATGATTCCCCCTGCCGCCCTCGTTGCCGGAGCTTGCATTCCATGAGGTTGCCGGTCAGTCAGGGGGTTCCGATCAATCCCGCCAGAACCTTCCGGGGGTTTTCCACCAGTTCCCGCGTCACGGTAAATTCCCGGACTGTGCCGGACGGCAGCTCAAACTTGAATTCACGAAGAGCCCGTTCGCAAACGGTCATCAATCCCCGGGCGCCGGTTCCCTCCGTAGCCGCCAGTCGGGCGATTTGACGCAAGCCGTCAGCCCGCCATTTGATGCGTATCCCGTAGGCTTTGAAGGCCCGTTCGTACTGTCGGAGCAGGCTGCTCTCGCTCTCCCGCATCACATCATAAAGGTCGGTGGCCGCCAGAGGGCGACAGGCAACCCGCACAGGGAGGCGACCAATGAATTCGGGTTCGAAGCCAAAGGCGATGAAATCGGCGGTCGTGGCCCGGTCCAAAACCTCCTCATCGCTTTGATGGGTGATGTCCTCGCCCCCGGTCAGCGATATCCGTCGGCGAATCAAGGTGCTGATCCCGGCAAACGCTCCGCTGGCAATGAACAGGATGTTGCCCGTGTTGATGGTTTCCCCCGACGACTTGGGGGCTCCACCGGGCTTGGGCATCATGGCCTGCATTTGCCCCAGCACGTCGTTCGGGGAAACCACCGGGACATCCGCGTCCTCCATCAGCTTGAGCAAATTGGTTTGTACGCCCCGCCCGCTGACATCCCGTCCGCTGCTTTCGCGGCCCGCAATTTTGTCGACCTCATCCAGATAAATGATGCCGTGGGATGCCCGCCGGATGTCGCCTCCCGCCCTGCGGATCAGATCCCGGACCAGGTCCTCCACGTCACCGCCCACATAACCGGTCTCGCTGAACTTGGTGGCGTCCGCCTTGACAAATGGGACACCGATTAACTCCGCGGCGGATCGAATCAGATGGGTCTTTCCCACTCCGGTCGGTCCCAGGAGAAGCACGTTTTGTTTGACGTAATGATGGGCCGCCCCGCCCGCCTCGGTCATGCGGACATGCTGAAAGTGATCACACAACGCCACGCTCAGGACTTTCTTGGCTTCGTCCTGACGAATCACGAACCGGTCCAGGTGTTCTTTGACATCCCGCGGCTTCAATTCGAAATGAAAGGGCACCTCCGGAGCGGCCGGTTCGGCGGCCTGCTTCAGCGCCGGTGTCCGGGAGGGCTGCCCGGGAACCGGTACGGTCGAGGGACGGGGCTTGTGCTGCCTTCCGTGGCCCCGTTTGAATCCCCTGGATACCGGGCCGATGTCCCCCGGAGTGATAAGTGACGACATTCCTTGTGAAACTAGGTTGTTGTGTCCAAAGGGCAAGCAGACGGGCTCGACGGAACGTCTCACGACCCTCACCCTAGCCGTCATGGGCTTCAACGGTTTGATTCGGCGGGCACGCCGCGTTTTCGCTTCCGGTTTCTCCACCGGGGCATGTGGCGTGTCGCTCTTGATGATGGGCCGCCTCTTCGGAGGGGATCAACCGCAGTGGGGTGAGGCGTGGAGTCGGAATCTGGTCTCGGCCGAAACCAATCTTCCCGTCGAATTCGATCCGGCGTCCGGGCGCAATCTCCGCTGGAAGGCCGCCCTCGGTTCCGATTCCTATGCCACCCCCATTGTGGCAGGAGGGCGCGTCTACATCGGGACCAACAACGAACGTCCGCGTGATGCGCGCCGGCGCGAGGACGCTGGTGTCCTGATGTGCTTTGACGAGTCGACCGGACACTGTCTCTGGCAGTTGGTGACGCCGAAACTCGAGGGAGATCCCTACTACGACTGGCCCAAGACGGGCATGTCCTCCCCGGTGACGGTGGAGGATGGGAAGGTCTACTTCGTGAATAACCGGGCGGAAGTAATGTGTCTGGATGCCCGGGGAAAAAGTCCGGAAACCGTGGGGACGAATGCCGCGGATGCCGTGCCCGAGGCGCGGGTTTTGTGGAAGCTGGACCTCGTCGGCACTGCCGGCATCTGGCCGCACGACGGGGCACATACCTCAATCCTCATCGACGGAGCCTATCTGTATCTCAATACCGGCACTGGAGTGGACAATACCCATAAGAAAATCCGTACTCCCAATGCGCCCAGTCTGGTGGTGGTCGAAAAGGCGACCGGACGCCTGTTGGCCCGGGATGAGGAGCATATCGCCCCGTGGGTCTTCCATGCCACCTGGTCCTCCCCCTCCATCGCCTCGGTTCATGGACACCGGGTGGTCTTGATGGCGGGTGGCGACGGGATTGTCTACGGATTTGAACCGCTGACCGGGGCGGTTCCGCCGGCAGGAATCGCCCGCCTTCGCAAGGTCTGGCAGTTTGATTTCGATCCGTCCGGGCCTAAATCAGCGGTCCATCAGTTCAACGGGAATCGACGGGAGGGACCCAGCACCATTTATGGGTTGCCGGTGGTTGTGGGGGACCGTCTCTATGTCGCCGGGGGCGGCGATCTTTGGTGGGGTAAGAATGAGTCCTGGCTGAAATGTGTCGATCTGAGTGGGTTGGTGATGCCTGCATCCGGAGCGGTGCAGGGGCACGAAATCTGGTCGCATCCTCTGGGGCGACACACCATGTCGACCCCGGCTGTGGCTGATGGACTCGTGTTTGTCACCGATACAGGACGTCAGCTCCATTGCGTGGATGCGGCGACCGGTGAGTCTGTGTGGACTCATGAGTTTGCCGGGGAACTCTGGGCCTCCCCCTTGGTTGCCGATGGAAAGGTGTATGTGGGCAGTCGCCGGGGTGACTTCTGTGTCTTTGCCGCGGCAAGATCGAAGCAGTTGTTGGGGACCACCGACCTCCATCAGGCCATCAGCGGAACGGCCACTGCTGCCAATGGGACGGTGTATGTCTCGACGGCAACGGACCTGTATGCGGTCGGATTTCCGAGGGCCCTCCGGTGATTTGTGCCGAGCTCCCCGTTGAATCTGGGTGTCATCGCCAAGCCGGTTTCAGTTTGGACCTCCAGAATGGCCTTTTGAGGATGAAGCAGGTTGACCAAAGTTGATATGGCCAGAGTTTGCATCATAGGAGCGGGAATTATTGGGTTATCCTGTGCCTACTCCTGTGCCCTCCAGGGGCACACGGTCACGGTGATTGACCGGGAACCGGAGCGCCGCGACGGCTGCTCGTTTGGCAATGCCGGCATGGTGGTGCCCAGTCATTTCACCCCTCTGGCCGCTCCGGGCATGGTCGCCCTTGGGTTGAAATGGATGTGGAATCCGGAGTCCCCCTTCTGGATCAAGCCGCGATTGGATCTGGAACTCGCGCGGTGGGGCTTTCATTTCTGGCGGGCGGCCACTTCGGAGAGGGTCCGTCAGGCAGCGCCGTTGTTGCGGGACCTCAGTCTTGCCAGTCGGACGGCTTTTCAACAGCTGGCCCGCGATCTCGGCCCCGCCTTCGGACTGACGGAACAGGGGCTTTTGATGCTGTGCCGTACCCAAAAGGCGTTGGATGAGGAACAGGAAACGGTGGTGCGAGCGCGAGAGTTGGGACTGGCGGCGGAGTTGCTGGACGCCCGGCAGACCGCTCAGATCGAACCCGGTGTGCGCATGTCGGTCGTCGGATCGGTCTATTTCCCCCAGGACTGCCATCTGTCTCCGGCCCGTCTGATGGCGGTTTTGCAGGAGCGAATCACCGCGATGGGCGCCGCCTGGCATTGGGGGGAGGAGGTGACCCGCATTGAGTCCTCTGGATCAACGATTTCCAGTGTCGTCACGACCCAGTCCCGGATCGCCGTGGATGAACTGGTGGTGTGCGGCGGCTCCTGGTCGCCCGGGCTGGCCTCCGGCCTTGGCCTTCGCCTTCCGCTACAGGCGGGAAAAGGCTACAGCCTGACGCTGCAGAATCCCCGTCAGTTGCCTGGAAAATGCGCGATTTTCCACGAAGCCCGGGTGGCGGTGACACCGATGGGTTCGTCCCTGCGCATCGGGGGAACCATGGAGATCGGCGGATTGAACAACACGATCGATCCGAGGAGGGTCCGGGGTATCATTCGTTCCGTGCCCCTTTATTATCCCGAGTTTCAGCCGTCGGATTTTTCCGACATCCGGCCATGGTTCGGCCTGCGGCCCTGCTCACCCGACGGACTCCCGTATCTGGGCAGGCCGGAGAAATACCGGAACCTGGTGATCGCCACCGGACACGCGATGATGGGGCTGAGTCTGGCTCCGATCAGTGGGCAGTTGGTTGCCGAGTTGATCGACCGGCGAAAACCATCGACAAATCTGAGTCTTCTTTCTCCCGATCGATTTGCCTAACTGGAGGGCATCATTCCCGGGCGGTCGGGTTTGCCGAGTCTGCTTCCTCGACCGTTGTCGCAATCATTTCCACCGTTTTGTTCATCGCACCCTGATTCTCCCGGACCACAGCCTGTCCACGGGCTCCGAGCTCCCGGCGCTCCGCGGGGGATGCCAGCAGCTTTTCCAGGGTCTTTTCCAGGTCCGTTTCGTCGGCGATTTGAAGCGCCCCGCGCTGGCGAAGGAATTGGGCTGAGATCTGCGGAAAATTCTCCATGTGCGGTCCGAAAACGACCGGTTTTCCCAGGGCTGCGGGCTCGATTGGATTTTGCCCCCCCTGAGCCGTGAGGCTCTTGCCGATGAATACCACATCGGCGCAACTGTAGAAGCTGCGGAGTTCACCTGTGGTATTGACCACCAGACAGTCAACTGAACCGTCCGGGGAACGAAATTCCGGGTGGATCAGGCTGCGGAAAACGAAGCGAATGCCCAACTCGGTCAGGGCCTTCCCGACTTCGCCTCCCCGCTCCTGATGACGCGGCACCAGAATGAGAAAGAAGTTTGGGAAGTGTGCGCGCAGACGCTCCGCGATTCGGGCCAGAATCACTTCCTCCCCGGCATGGGTGCTCCCGGCGACGAGGATCAATGCGTCGTCCTGGACTCCAATCTGCCGGAGGAGAGCGCGGGCATCAATGGGGGGCTTGCCCGGTGGGATTGCGGCATCAAATTTGAGGCTGCCGGTCAGATGAATCGCCCGGGCGGGCACACCCAGGGATTCCAGGCGGGCACCATCCTCCGGAGACTGGACAGCGATGCCCCTGAATCCCGCGAAAATACCGCGGAACAGGAAGGCCCCCTGGAGATACCGACGGTGGGAACGTTCGGAAATGCGGGCGTTGACCAAAAAGTAGGGGATGCCCCGCCGCTGAAGACCCCAGATCATGTTGGGCCACAGCTCGGATTCGATGAACACCATGACCCGGGGATGGATGGCCGACAGCGCCCGTTGGACCTGTCGACGGCGGTCGATGGGATAATAGATGCGGCTGACGGAGGATGGCAGGCGCCGTTTCAATTCGGCCATTCCGGTCGAAGTGGTGGTTGAAACCACCAGCTTATGGTGGGGCAACCGAAGTTGCAGGGCATCGACCAGCTGGAGGCAGAGGTTGACCTCCCCGACACTGACGGCATGGAGCCATACCACCCGTCGGTTGGTGAGAGTCTGCTTGAGCACCCCATCGTAGCGGCCCCAACGTTGACCGAAGTTTTCGCGCCACCCCCCGCGCCGTTGCAATTTGAGAAAATAGAACGGGGCTGCGACCACCAAACCAAGGTTGAACAGCAGATTATAAAGCCAGCGAATCACAGGGTCTCTTGGAACTGCCTTTTGCGGAGATCCAATCCGGCGACGCTAACCTTTGTGGATCGGTTTGTCACGGTTTGGTGACGTGCAGCCTGGGCGCCGTTCCACATTGATGCGCCTGTCAGCCAGTTCGAATGCAGAGGGGGCCTGACGTCCTTTCGCTCACCGCCCGTTGCCTCGCTTCAAG
>CAIPFS010000260.1 GCA_903864375.1 uncultured Verrucomicrobiota bacterium | reverse complement strand
GGTCGTTCGCCGGCGATGGGGTGGAAATCGATATTAGGACTGGTCCCGCAATGGCGGGACGTCCCTCCGGACGCAAGTCCCTCCGAAGGAGGGACATCCAACGGAGGGACGCGCTCCTGCAAGTCCCCAATTGCTGCACGGATCACCACGACTCCCGATCTAAAGGGGCCTTGGGACGGGGTCCATCCCTGCCGGCAGGAATGTCGGCGCCATGGCGCCATGGCCGGTTCATGGAGCACCCAAGGTTTGGTCCGACAGCGGGTGCTTGCCTAAATCCTCGCCAGCGGGCTTACTCAGGGGCTTTTCGTGAGCATTGCCCCGTCATGAATCCAGAACTTCTCGAACGTGCCAAGGTCCTCGGCTTTTCCGACCGCCAGATCGCCCATCTGACCGGTCAAACCGAAGACGCTGTGCGTGCCCGCCGGCGCGAATTGGGACTGGTCCCCAGCTACCGGCTGGTTGACACCTGCGCCGCGGAATTCGAGGCCTACACCCCCTACTACTACTCCAGTTGGGACCGTGGAGACGACGAGGTCGTCGCTTCCGACCGCCGGAAGGTGATGATTCTGGGCGGTGGACCCAACCGGATTGGCCAGGGTATCGAATTTGATTATTGCTGTGTCCATGCCGCCTTCGCCCTCAAGGAGGACGGCTTCGAGACTCTGATGGTCAACTCGAATCCGGAAACGGTTTCGACGGACTACGACACCTCGGACAAACTGTTCTTCGAGCCTCTAACCCTCGAAGACGTGTTGCACATCTACGAGCGCGAGAAGTGCTGGGGTGCCATTGCCCAGTTTGGTGGTCAGACACCGCTCAACCTCGCCCTCGGACTCAAGAAAAACGGGGTCAACATCATCGGGACCTCACCGGAAAGCATCGAAATAGCCGAAGATCGGAAGCTGTTCGCCGCCATGTTGGACCGTCTGGGGATTCCCCAGCCGCAAAACGGCCTTGCGACCACGGAATCCGAAGCGCTGACCATTGCCCGGCGTCTCGGCTATCCGGTTCTGGTTCGTCCCTCCTTTGTTCTGGGTGGTCGAGCGATGCAAATCGTCTACAGCGACGGTGAGCTTCAGCACTACATGCGTTTTGCCGTGGAGGCCTCGCCGGAGCGTCCCGTGTTGGTTGACAAATTTCTCGAGGACGCCACCGAGGTGGACGTCGACTGCGTGGCGGACATTGGTCATTTCCCGGACGCGAAGGACGGCACCGCCGTCATTGGTGGCATTTTGGAGCACATCGAATTTGCCGGTGTGCATTCCGGTGACGCCGCCATGGTGCTTCCGCCCCACACCCTTTCCTTGTCGGTGATCGAGACCATCCGGCAGTACACCCACGCCATGGCCCGGGAACTCCGGGTGACGGGCCTGATGAACGTTCAGTATGCGGTCAAAGGGGAGAAGGTCTACGTGCTGGAAGTCAATCCGCGGGCTTCACGGACGGTGCCGTTCGTGAGCAAGGCCATTGGGGTTCCCCTGGCCAAACTGGCAGCGAAGGTGATGGCGGGAAAGACACTCCGGGAACTCGGGTTCACCGAAGAACGATGGCCCAAGTACTGGGCGGTAAAGGAGTCCGTGTTTCCCTTCAACCGATTCCCGGGCCAGGACATCCTTCTGTCGCCCGAAATGAGGTCCACCGGAGAGGTGATGGGCCTGGACGCCGATTTGGGCATCGCCTACGCCAAGGCACAAATGGCGGCTGGTTCGCCCCTGCCGCTGAAGGGAAAGATTTTCCTGTCCGTGGCTGCTCCCCACAAAGCAGAGGTGGCGGAGGTGGCGCAGCTGTTCCTGAATCTCGGCTTCGAACTGGTGGCAACCAGCGGAACCGCCTCGGTCCTGGAAAAGGCCGGATTGAAGGTCCAGCGGGTGCTGAAGGTCCTCGAGGGCCGACCCAACATCGTTGACCACCTGAAGAACAAGGAAATCCAGATGGTCATCAATACCCCCAGTGGGGCTGCGCCCCGCGAAGACGAAGTCAAGATCCGCACCACCGCCGTCATGACCGGCACACCGATCATGACCACCCTGAGCGGCGCCCGGGCGGTGGCGATGGGTATCGAGGCCTTACAGAAATCCGGCTTCAAGGTTCGCACAGTTCAGGAATATCACTGACGCCTTTCCCGCCGGACTCAAACCGTTCCCATCCCGTCTCTCCGATTTCTGATATGCCATCGAACCTCTGGCACCAACGATTCCTTGCGGCGGTTCTCTGCGGATGGGCCACCTGGCCTTCGGGGTTGTCGGGCGCGGATGCCCAAGTCACGGACCGGGATCTTTCGGTCAGCCCGATGCGGCAGCTGATCGAGAATTATCGGGCCGACCTGGAAACCCTCGGTCACTACAACCCGGTGGATATTTCCCCGTTGCGGCAGGAACGGCAGGCCCGATTTTTTCGCGACACCCAGAACCAACTGGAAAAGATCGACTTCGCGAAACTGGATGGGGGCGGTCGCATCGATTACCTGCTGCTTCGAAATCAATTGAAGTGGGAGCTTCGGGAGATGAGCCACCAGAGCCGCCGAATCGACGAGGCGGCCCCGCTGTTGCCCTACGTGGAACCACTGCTGGTACTGGATGACGATCGCCGGTTGATGAAACCGCTGGTCTCGGCGGATGCCGCCCGGCTGGTCAGCAAAGTCGCCACCGACGCGCACCAATTCCGGACCAATCTTGAAGCGCAGCTCGACGACAAGACTAAAGCGGCCGCGCTTCCCGGCAAAGTCGTCGCCCGGCGTGCCTGGAAGGAGCTGGAGAATGTCCGGCAAAGCTTTCGCGACTGGCATGATTTCCATTCGGGCTACGAACCCGACTTTGCCTGGTGGGTCGAGGAGGCCTGGCAAAAGGCCAACAAGGAGTTGGAAGAGAACAGCCAGCTGCTTCGCAAGAGGCTGATGGGAGTCAAGGACGACGAAGATGAGCCGCTGATTGGCGACCCGATTGGACGCGAAGCCTTGCTGGAATCGCTGGAAGCTGAGGGCATCGTCTACACGCCCGAAGAGCTGATTGAAATCGCCAACCGGGAATTTGCCTGGTGCGAAGCCCAGATGAAGCAGGTCGCCGGAGAGCTCGGCGTGGCCAGCTGGAAGGAGGCGCTGGCGAAAGTCAGCGAACATCGTGCTCCTCCGGGGGGCCAACCCGCGGCCATCAAACAACTGGCGGACGAGGCCACTGAGTTTGTCGAGTCCCGGGGACTGGTCACCGTGCCTCCGCTCTGCAAAGAAACCTGGCGGATGGAGATGATGACGCCGGCCCGCCAAAAGGTGAATCCCTACTTCACCGGCGGAGAGGTCATCTCGGTCTCTTACCCGACCGATGGCATGAGCTATGAGGACAAGCTGATGGGGATGCGGGGCAACAACCTCCACTTCAGCCACGCGACGGTCCACCACGAGTTGATTCCCGGTCACTGGCTCCAGGCCTTCATGGCGGCCCGATACCAAACGCATCGGGCCATTTTCGGGACCCCCTTCCTGGTGGAAGGCTGGGCGCTTTATTGGGAGATGCTG
>CAIPFS010000259.1 GCA_903864375.1 uncultured Verrucomicrobiota bacterium | reverse complement strand
GCTCGTCCATCAACCACCGCCGATCAGGTGCTGCTGCCTCAGAAAGCGGTACCATCGATTGTAAGTCGTTGTATACGAGGAGAATCCATAACGGATTCGCCGTTTTTTCCGCCGTTCCCACCTTGCTGAAAATGCGTCAGGAGGTCCGCTTCCTGTCCGTGCAACCGCTTCTGTTTCCGACGGTTACATGGCGTCAAAACCGTCGGTGAATAATTCCGCCTCATCTCGAATTTTTTTGTAACGCCGGATCATGTTTTCCTCTGCCGAATCCCTCTGGGCTGCCTGCCTGGTATCGCTCAAAACGATGCTCAAGCCGGAGCTGTATGACCTTTGGTTCTCCCCGCTCCGCGCCCGTTCCCTGGTGGCCGAAGTCCTGACCCTGGAAGTGGGTGACGAGTTCACCCAGATGTGGATCAACGACAATTACCTCGACCTCCTCCGGTCCGTGGTGAGTCGAACCGCCGTCCAGCCCATCCTGGTCGAATTTGTCGTGGTTCCCCGACTGCCGGTTGTGGAGGTGTCGTCGCCCGTCGTCGTTGAGCCGCCCGTCGTGGAAGCTCCGGCATCCGATGCGGCAGCCAACGCCCGTCCGAACGAGACGCTGCTGAGTCCAAACTACACGTTCTCGACTTTCGTGGTGGGGAATAACAACGAATTTGCCCACAGCGCCTCCCGCGCGGTCGCCCACAATCCCGGCAAAGCGTTTAATCCGCTGTTTCTGTTTGGAGGGGTGGGATTGGGCAAGACCCACCTGCTCCATGCCATCGGGCATGAAATCAATGCCGCCAAGCGGAACGGCGGAAAGGTGGCCTACATCACCTGCGAGCGTTTCACCAACGAGTTTATTGCGGCCCTGCAGGAAAATCAGCTGAACCGGTTTCGGAACAAGTATCGGAAGGTCGAAACCCTGCTGGTCGACGACATCCAGTTTCTCGCCGGCAAGGAGCGCATCCAGGAGGAATTCTTTCACACCTTCAACACCCTGCATGAGTCCCGAAAGCAGATCGTGATGACCTGCGATCGACCGGCCAGCGAAATTCCGGGTCTCGAGGGTCGGCTGATTTCGCGGTTTGAGTGGGGTCAAACGGCTGACCTGCGTCCACCCGACGTCGAAACCCGCCTGGCCATCCTTCACAAGAAGGAAAAATCCCTCGGCTCGGCCCTGCCGGCAGAGGTCCTCAACTTCCTGGCCGAACGGATTCGGACCAATATCCGTCGTCTGGAAGGGGCCTTCATCCGTGTTTCCGCCTACTCCCAACTCACCGGAAGGTCCCTGACACTGGATGTGGTCGAGAACCTGCTCCGGGAAATCCTTCAGGAAGAGGGCAAGCAGGCAATCACGATCGAGTCGATTCAGAAGAAGGTGGCGGACCATTACGACATTCGACTGGCGGACATGACCAGCAAGCGGCGGCCCGAAAACATCGCCTTTCCCCGACAGGTGGCCATGTATCTTTCCCGTCATCTGACGCCCGCCAGCCTGAGCTCCATTGGCGAGGCCTTTGGCGGACGGGACCATGGCACCGTCCTTCATGCCTGCCGCACGGTGAAGAACCGGATGGAAGTCGATTCCAGCGTCCGTCAGGCGGTGGAATACCTCGAGAAGACTCTGTACCGGTAGGCCGCTGGGCTGACCGGTTTGCGGTGCGGCGCAGTCCTTCCTGACTGCTTTTTGCCACGTTCCGGTCGGCTGTCCGGCGCATGTTCCACCATTCCCCGAGTCGTCCGGCGCTCCGACAGGCCTGAAGGTCCGAGGGATGACTCGCAAGCGCGTGCAGCGGCGCGAGTACCTGACCGCAACGCGACGCAGACGCATGTTCTCATTTTGGATAGACAAAAATGGCGTCGGCGTGCGGCTTAGGCGAAACCACCCGTGTCACCCCGCGAACTTGAACAACTTTGCCACCGCCATTCGGCGGCTCTGTTCTCGTTCCTGCTTAACCTGACCCGAAATCAGGCGGATGCCCTCGACCTGCTTCAGGAATTGTTCATCGCACTGTCCAAACGACCGGAACAACTCCAGTCGGTGCGAAATGAACGTCAGTATCTGTTCCGCCGGGCGCATGATCTGGGCGTCGATCTCATCCGTCGCCGCGAGACGCGAAACCGGATTCAGGAGGCTGCGGTTCAGGAGTCCATCGAGCTGTTCGCTCCGGTGCATGACCCGGACGGGGACGAGTACCGGCGCCAGTTGACTGTCGCTTTGGGCGAATTGCCACCGGAGCAGCGGTCGGTGGTGCATCTCAAGCTCTGGGAAGGTCTCACCCTGGAAGCCATCGCTGAGACTCTGGAAATTCCCCTGAACACGGCAGCCAGTCGCTACCGCTATGGACTCGGGAAACTGCGCGAACGACTCCGACCCCTGTACGAGGAGATCCGTTGAGTCACCGAACTGTTGTAACCTGGCCCTTTTCGATGAACCAACCACAGCCCTCACAACGTAGCGCAGACATTCCTGTCTGCTGTATCGCCGACTTTCCAGTCGGCTGGGTTCGACCCCGTCTCAAGGCGCTGCGACTCGCCGACGGCCCGGCAGGTTTGGAAACCTGCGATACAGGAGGTTGGAAAACCTGCGCACATCGAATGGCCTCCATTTGCCTCTGATCTAGGAGATATCCCCTTCCTATGAACGACGACTTTGAAAATCAACTCGCCCGGTACCGATTGGGTGCCGCTCCCGACAACCTGGCCGAGACCGTGTTTGCCGCCGCTCGCCCGCATCTGGCCACCGCGCGCTCCCCGGGCGGCCCCTTCGCCTGGATGATTCGTCTCTGGATTCAACTCCAGAATGTTTCATTGGCGGCACGGTCACTGGCCGCCGTTTGGGTGGTCGGTTTGGGGGTCAACTTCTTCGTTGGATCCGGATTCCATTCCGGCACGTCCGTCGCGTCGCTTCCCGGACCCGACCAGATGAGGGAAATTCGAGCTCAACGGGCCCAACTCCTGGAGTTGGCAGGACTTCCTGAGACCGACCGAAACCCGCCCCCCCGTCCATCCCAGCCCCGTCCGCGCAGCGAATGGACATCGCCCTTCAGGGTCCGCAACGGCTAGGCCCGCTGCTCGTGCCCCAGTCTGAGCGCGAACAATTTTCCAACACCTTTTCCATGAACCACCCGCCGCGACGTAGCGCCGACTTTCCTGTTGTCCAAATAACGGCTTTTCGCCCGCCCTGGCGACTCGAGCAGACACCCTTGAAATCAAG
>CAIPFS010000258.1 GCA_903864375.1 uncultured Verrucomicrobiota bacterium | reverse complement strand
TACTCGATTGGTTCGGTGGCAGTGGGCGACTCCGGCAGTTACCACCTGGTGGTTAAACAAGGAGCCACCACCGCCACCTCGCTGGACGCAACCCTGGTGGTTCATGCAACCCCGTCGTATCTCAACGCCACCAACGGATTGGTCCTGCATCTGCCGTTTGATTCCGGATATGCCGATACGTCGGGCCGGGCGAACAACGGAACCGCCGTCGGTAATCCCACGCTGGGAGCCGGAAAAATCGGGTCGGGATCGTTGCACTACTCCACGAAGGTGGAGGGCGGCGCGATCACCGAGGCGAACTACGTCGAATTGGGGACACCCTCGGACCTGAACATCGGCCCTGGCGTCGATTTCTCGGTGGCCTTCTGGGTTCGCTTCACCGGGCTTCCCGGAGACCTTCCGTTCCTCAGCAACACCAAGAATTCCTACGGCGACACGGGCATTGATTTCGCCCCGTCGTACAACGGCGGAAGCTGGTCGTGGAATATCAAGGAAACGGGCACCGCGGGAAATAGCTCGGGCCTTTACTCGCCTGTCTCACGCAATCTGAATGACGGGAACTGGCACAGCCTGGTGCACGTGTTTCACCGGACCGGCAATGGGGTGACCTACCTGGACGGATTGCCGGTCAATCAACATGACGTCAGCGGTCTTGCCGCCTCTGATTTCACCATCGCCGACCAGACCTGGGAAATTGGACAGGCGGGTGCCGGCAACTATCCCGAACCCGGTGCATTCGACATGGATGACCTCGGCTTCTGGCGTCGTGCACTGACCGATTATGAGGCCCGGGCCATCTATATCGTTGGCAACGGTTTCGGCCGCAGCTTCGATGTGGCGGCACCTCCCGCCGTGGCATTGACCATCCAGCAAACCGGTGATTCGGTCGTCATCGGCTGGACCTCGGGCGTCCTCCAGTCGGCCCCGTCGCCGACGGGTCCCTGGACCAGCGTTCCGGGTGCTGTCCTGCCCAGCTACACGGTGACCCCGCCCACCGGCGGTGCGACCCTGTTCTATCGCGCCAGTTACTGACCGCGTCTCCATCAACAAGGCGCGGAGGGTTTCCACCCTCCGCGCCTTTTTCGTTTTGGAGGATCAGAACTTCAACGCCGCCAGGGCTCCCTCCCGTTCAATCAACGTGGGATGTGAATAGTTCCAGGCGCTGTACCATGGGTGGGGAGTGAGGTTCGACAGGTTCTTTTCGTTCAACTTGCGAAGAGCTCCAACCAGACCACCGGCACCACCGAGCACCGTCGCTGCATACGCGTCCGCCTGGTACTCATGGAGCCGTGACCAGAAATTCATCACCGGCGAGGCCCAAAATGTCACCGCCCCGCTCAGCAACGTGAACAACAGCAGAGCCGGGGCCAGACCCGTTCCCGGACCAAAACCGAATGCCCCGGTGAATTCCGGCTGGCGCATCAGCCAGGCGATCGCCACGAATCCCACCAGGGTGGTCGCGGCGTTGGCCAACAGCATGCGGGGCACGTGCCCGCGCTTGTAATGACCGATTTCGTGGGCCAGCACCGCCTCCAATTCTCCCACACTCAATTGCTGGATGAGGGTGTCAAAAAGGACAATCTTACGAAATCGACCGAACCCGGTGAAAAAGGCATTGGAATGCCGGGACCGCTTGCTCCCGTCCATCACCAGAATGGTTTGTGCGGAAAATCCCGTCTTCTCCCCCAACTGGAGCAACCGATCCCGAAGATCTCCAGGAGGCAACGGTGTTAGCTTGTTGAACAACGGCAGGATGAAAACCGGTGCGATGACCATCATGAGCAACTGAAACCCCATGAGCACTGCCCAGGCCCAAAGCCACCATCCCGATCCCACCCAATCCACCAACTTGAGGATCAACAACAAAAGGGGATAACCGATGACGATGGAGAGAAGAAATCCCTTGATGCGGTCACCCCACCAGACCTTTGGAGTCGTGGTGTTGAACCCGAAACGTTCCTCCAGGCGAAACTGCGCCCACCAATCCCAGGGCAATCCCGGAACCCCCATCAACAGCGCCACCGAAAAGAGCCACAAGGCCTGAGCCCATGCCTGTTCCCCCAATCCCCGGGTGACAACGGAGTAACTGTTCGGCAAAACGGAGGAAGATAGAATGCCCAGCAAGATCAGCAGGCTCCAGGCCGACTCAGCCACTCCAAACCGGCTTCGAGCCAGGGTATATTCGGTGGACTTCTGGTAGGTGGGCAGGTCGACAACGCCTTGAAAGGCCGGCGGGATGGCGTCCCGCCGCTGCAGCACATGGCGTCGATTCAGGTGGGCAAGAACGGTTTGAGCCACCCACTGGGCAATCAGCAGAAAAAGGGCGGCCAGGAAAATGAATGTGGTTCCAGTCATGCGCGTCGAACCAGCTTTGCCAAAGCCGGAGGATCAAAACAACACTGGTTGCGGTCAAAGATTGCACGTACACGTATTAACTCTACCCTTGACCGGTCACTCATGAAAAAACTCGTCGGACTCGTTCTTGTGATCGCCGTGGCTGGAGGTGGCTTGTGGTACTGGAAAACCCATTCGTCCAGCGCCACGGCCAACGCGGACGCTTCGAGCCGTCCCACCCTGGCGACCATTGAAAGCCGGGATATCCGGTTCTCGGTGACCGCCGCCGGAGAGATTGGCCCCTCCGAGCAGGTAAGCGTGCGCCCGGAAGTCAACGGCAAGATCTCCGTTCTAACCGTCGATGTGGGCGACACCGTTAAAAAGGGTGAGTTGTTGTTCAAACTCGACGACAGCGAATTGCAGGCCCAACGCGCATCGGCCGACAAGGAGGTCGAGCGGACCCAATTGCAAGTGGAACAGGCTGAGCGTGACTACCGCCGGGCCGTGGAACTTTTCAAGGAACAACTGGTTTCCCAGCAGGTCTTCGATGACGCCAAAACCACCTGGGGGCTGGCGAAAAATGCCCTCGAGAAGAATCAAAAGCAGTTGGACATCACGCTCGAGCAATTGAAGAAGACAACGGTTTCAGCCCCGTTCAACTGCACGGTCCTGACTCGTCCCGTTTCGATCGGCCAGGCCGTCAGCGGTTCCGGTGGTTTCAACTCAGGCACGGAGGTCCTGACCATCGCCAACCTCAACGACCTGATCATCAATGCCCACATCAACCAGGCCGATGTCACCCGACTGAATCCGCATCAGGATGTCGAAGTCACCGTGGAAGCTGTACCGGGCCTGAAGGTGATTGGAAAGGTGGAGCGCATCGCCCCCCAGGCCACCATCAAGAACAACATCAAGGGCTTCGCCACCCGGATCCTGCTCAAGGATGTGGACAAGCGCATCCGCCCGGGAATGACCGCCAACATCTCCATTCCCGTCGCCAGTGCCGACAACGTGGTGGCCTCCCCGCTGGCGGCCGTGTTCACCGAGCTCAACTCGGACACCAAACAATTGGAACGTTTCGCCTGGGTCCGGAGCGGCGAGGACTGGGAGCGTCGATCCATCACCATCGGCGTCAGCGACTATTTTTACGTCGAGGTCACCTCCGGCCTCAAGCCGGGCGAGGTGGTTTCCCTCGAAGATCGCGCCAAAACAGCCAAGACCCCGAGGAAAGCCCCTCCAGCCAAGGGGGTGGCGGGGAGCACCCCGGGAACGGGTGGGCTCGCCGGTTCGGCCACCGCCCCCCGGGGCAGCCGTAACTCTCCCTGACCGCCGTTCTTCGGAAGTCCCCCTGCCCTTCTTCCCATGGCATTGCTTGAATTGCGCGACGTCCGCAAAGTCTACCACCTCGGCGGCGAAGAAATCCGAGCGTTGGATGGCATCACGCTCGACATCGAAGGCGGGGAATTTGTTTCCATCATCGGTCCGTCCGGCAGTGGCAAGTCCACCCTGATGCATATTCTGGGCTGTCTCGACACGCCCTCCCACGGAACGGTCCAGCTCGACGGCACCCCCATC
>CAIPFS010000257.1 GCA_903864375.1 uncultured Verrucomicrobiota bacterium | reverse complement strand
GTCAATGGCGGTATGACGCTGCAATAAACGAACCTCGACCCATTTCCCCGAGCCATGAATGCCCACTATTCCCTCCGCTCCTTACTTGCGGCCCTGTTGCTCGTCGTTCCCATGTCGGGATGCAAGCCCTCTGGCGGGACTGCCTCAACCGATTCGGGGACGGGAACAACTCCCACGAAGGCTGCCCGGAAGAAAATTGCCTATGTCACCAATGGGGTGGATCCGTTTTGGAACACGGCGACCGCGGGTGTACGGGCGGCCGAAAAGGAGTTGGGCATTGATTGTGAAGTGCTGATGCCGCCCAAGGGCATCATTGATCAGAAGCGCATGGTGGAAGGGCTCCTGGCTCGGGGCATTGAAGGTATCGCCATCAGCCCGATTGACGCAAAAAACCAGGTGGACCTGATCAATCAGATTGCCGAGCGATGCCCGGTCATCACCCATGATAGCGACGCGCCGGACAGCAAGCGGCTGTGCTTCATTGGGATGAACAATTACAAGGCGGGACGGGCAGCCGGACGGTTGGTGAAGGAAGCCATTCCTCACGGAGGCAAGGTCATGCTATTTGTCGGTCGACTGGAGCAATTGAACGCCCAGCAGCGGCGTCAGGGGGTGATCGACGAAGTGCTTTCCAGGCCCGAGCCGTCCAGCGGGGTTCCCGTCTATGATCCTCCCGGGAAGAGTCTTTCGTCCGGCAGTTACACCATTGTGGATACCCGAACGGACAATTTTGATTATGCCCGGGCCAAAGCCAATGCCCAGGACGCCATGGCCAGTGTTCCCGATCTGGCCTGTATGGTGGGATTATTTGCCTATAACGCGCCGCAATGCCTGGAGGCGGCACGGGAAGCCGGAAAGCAGGGGACCATCCAAATCGTGAGCTTTGACGAGGCGAACGCGGTGCTCCAAGGGATTATGGACGGCAGGGTCTACGGCACCATCAGTCAGCAGCCTTACCAGTACGGTTATCAATCGGTCCGAATCCTCAAGGGCCTTGCCTCCGGCGACAAATCGGTGCTGCCTCCGGGTGGCTACCTCGAGGTCGCCACGGTGGAAGTGCGGCGGGCCAACGTGGAAACCTTCTGGAGGGAACTCAAGCAGTTGCAAGCCGCAGGCCAATGAGCCGTTCCGGCGGATCAACCGGGGGACAACCCCTCCTGGAGGTGCGGAATATTTCCAAGCGCTTCCCCGGCGTGCGTGCCTTGGAAAATGTCAGCCTTTATCTCAGGGCCGGGGAAGTGCTGGCGGTCATTGGTGAAAATGGAGCCGGCAAAAGCACGTTGATGAAGATTCTGGCCGGCGTTCATGAGCCGGATTCCGGAGAGTTCCGGCTGAATGGAGAACCGGTCACGGTCGACAATGTGCGCACCGCCCGACACCTGGGCATTGCCCTGATTCACCAGGAACTGGCTTTGGCAGACAACCTGGACGTCGGATCGAATCTCTTTCTCGGACAGGAACCGCGCCGCGGCTGGTTCCTGGACAGTCGGCAGCAAAAGAGACGGGCAGCCGAGGCCCTCAGCCGCGTGGGACTGGACTTTCCCCCGGAGACTCCCCTCTCCTCTCTCTCGATGGGCCAGCAGCAGTTGGTGGAGATTGCCCGTGCCCTGGCCAGTGGTGCCCGGGTCATGATCATGGACGAGCCGACATCAAGCCTCAGCCAGGGTGAAACCGATCGCCTGTATCATGCAATCGAGGAGCTCGCGCGTCAGGGGGTGGGTGTGATTTATATCAGTCACCGTTTGGGAGAGGTGACCCGCCTGGCGGACCGGGTGACGGTGCTTCGGGATGGTCGAAATGCCGGAGAGCTGGCTCGTGAGGACATGAGCCATGACGCAATGGTTCGCCTGATGGTGGGCCGCGATCTGGTTCGGCCCCATCGCCCCACGCGGACCCAGGGTTCTCCGGTCCTGGAAGTCTGCGGGCTCAGGACTCCCGCCCACCCCCGTCAGTCCATTGACCTTGCGGTTTTTCCCGGTGAGATCGTCGGGATGGCGGGTTTGGTCGGGTCCGGTCGGACTGAAATTCTCCGGTCCATCTTTGGGATCGACACGCCCCTGGGTGGGGAAATCCGGGTGGGAGGCGGCCACGTAACGCCCGGAAGTCCAGTCCGGGCGATTCAAGCGGGTCTCGGGCTGGTCCCCGAGGATCGGAAGCATCAGGGGCTTTTCCTGGAAATGGCCATTGGACCCAATGCAACCCTGGCAAGTCTGACCCGGCATTCCCGGTGGGGCTTTGTGAACTCCAAGGCCGAGGCCCGTCGGGCAGTCGACCTGCTCCGGGAGTTGGATGTCCGGCCCCCCAATCCTCGTCAGACAGCGCAGTATCTTTCGGGGGGAAACCAGCAAAAAGTAGTCCTCGCCAAATGGTTGGCGCTCAAACCGTTGGTATTGTTGCTCGATGAACCGACGCGCGGAGTGGATATCGGAGCGAAGGAGGAGATTTATCGCTTGTTGGAGGCTCTCTCTCAGAGTGGTGTGGCCATTCTATTTGTCAGCAGTGAACTGGAGGAAGTCCTGCGGCTGAGCGACCGGACCCTGGTGATGCATGAGGGCCGTCTGATTGGCGAGTTGGCGCGCGACCGTTTGAGCGAGGAAGCCGTCATGCAGTTAGCCACCGGAAAGACCAACTAGAAACGCCATGAAAAAACTGATCGGAATCTTCGGCCTGTTCGTGGCGGTCTTTGTCCTGACCGCGCTGATCAATCCCCAGTTCGTCAGTGCCTACAACCTCCAGAACCTGATCCGTTGGACGTCCCTGTTCGGGATTATCAGCATCGGGTCGGCCTTTGTCATCATCACCGGGGGCATTGATCTTTCCATTGGTTCGGTGATTGGGCTGGTCGGGTCGCTCATGGCCTGGCTGTTGACACAAAAGGGCTGGAGCGAAGGCGGGACAGTGGCCGTTGTTCTGGTGATGAGCCTGGTGATTGGCCTCGCGCACGGATGGCTCATCACAAAGCTCCGGTTGCAGCCATTCGTGGTGACGCTTTGCGGACTTCTTCTGTACCGGGGATTGGCCCGATACGTGACCGATGACCAGAGCCAGGGATTTGGCAACCTGCATGACGGACTCCGGGAGATGGCCACGGGGCGAATCCCGCTCTCGTCCACCTTTGCCCTTCCGGTGCCGCTCCTCATTCTCTTGGCTGTCGCCCTGCTGGCGGGGATTTTTCTCAATCACACGGTCGCCGGACGCCACCTGCTGGCGTTGGGACGGAACGAAACCGCCGCCCGATTCAGCGGCATTCGGACGGATGCCCTTAAAATCACCGCGTATGTGATTTGCTCGGGACTAGCCGGGCTCGGGGGCATTTTATTTTCGCTGGACCTCAATTCGATTCAACCTTCCGGCCTCGGTGAGTTTTATGAGTTGTATGCCATTGCCGCAGCGGTATTGGGGGGATGCAGTCTTCGGGGTGGCGAAGGAACCATCACCGGGGTCATCATCGGGACCGCGGTGATGAGGGTCTTGTACAATGCCATCAATATTCTCGGCATCCCCACGCACCTGGAATTTGCGATCATCGGCACGGTGATCCTGACCGGGGTGATTGCGGATGAATTGG
>CAIPFS010000256.1 GCA_903864375.1 uncultured Verrucomicrobiota bacterium | reverse complement strand
GCTCCTGCTATTCCCAAATCATTGCTGGGATCATCACCTCTCCCATTCTCAAGGCACCTCGACTACGAAATCGGGGCGGTACCGAAGGTGGTTCGGACCGCCACGGCTCGACAGGAGCCTCGCCCTACCGATGTTACTCTTGTTCAATAGGTTGTACTTGAATCGGGTGGTGGGCGTGGTTCAGACGGCCTGCGGCCTGGACGGGTGGCCATCGGACCCATCACTCAATCTTTCTTCCTCTGTGCTCTCTGCGAGCTCTGTGGTTAATCCTCAGGACAGTGAGCGGGAGTCCAACCTCAAAGAGCACGGAGGGCACGGAGGGCGCAGATAACTACTTTGTCTCAATCGCGTTCGTGTGGGGCTCTTGGGGGGAACCTGCGCAACTTCGGATGGCCGCCGGAATGCCGGGCACAATTGGTCACCGATGTGAACTGCTCCCCACCACCGACGACCAGGAAGCTCCCGCAACGCGCTCCTTCAGTCCGCGCACCAGGGTCGGGACAATTCCGGGTCCTTCATAAACCAGACTCGAGTAAATTTGCAGTAAACTGGCTCCGGCGGTGACCTTTTCCCAGGCATCATCGACCGTCGTGATTCCGCCCACGCCCATGATCGGTAGTTTTCCCCCGGTTTGACGATACAGGTGGCGAATGACTTCGGTGCTCCGCTGCCGCAGCGGACGTCCACTCAATCCACCGGATTCCGAGTAGATGGCGGCCAGATCCGGGCGCGCGGACTCGGGGCGGGTGAGGGTCGTATTGGTCGCCACAATTCCCGCTAGACCACACGGGCCGGCCAGTGAAACAATGTCATCCAGCGCCTCCCAGCTGAGATCGGGTGAGACCTTGACCAGGATCGGTTTGGGCGGCCGCGGATCGTCATCCCCCGCTTTTGACGGTGGACACCGGTTGATGGCCTGAAGTGAAAGGAGGATCTCTTCGAGTGCGGCGCGGTCCTGGAGCTGGCGGAGATTGGGGGTGTTGGGGGAACTGACGTTGACCACAAAAAAGTCCGCCAGCGCCCACAGCTTCGTGAAGGAATCGGCATAATCGGAGGCCGCTTCCTGGAGGGGGGTGATCTTGGATTTTCCCAGGTTGATTCCCACCGGATGCCGCGGCCATCGCCCCTGGCTCCTCCATTCGGCCAGGCGGCGGGCCATCTCGTCGGCCCCTCCGTTGTTAAAGCCCATCCGGTTGATCAACGCTTCGTCCGGGACGGCCCGGAACATGCGCGGCAATGGATTTCCCGGCTGCGCATGCCGTGTCACGCCTCCCAGTTCGCAGAAACCAAAGCCCAACGCCTCCCAAACCGGTACTGCGGCACCCTGCTTGTCCATTCCGGCGGCCAGGCCCAGGGGATTGGGAAAAGAACATCCGAATGCCTGAACGGGCAGCGACGGTGTGGCTTGAAACGAGGCCAGTGCCCCGGAGACCAGCCGATGCCTCGCCGCCCACGCCAAACCGCCAAGGACCTGATGATGGACCGATTCTGAATCTTGAAGAAAGAGGAGGGGGCGCGCCACCTGTCGATAAAGCCAGGACATCCAAGGGAGATTGGCAAAGGACGCCCCCTTACGCTAGACTCTCCAGGATGAATTCCCTCCGTTTGTGGCCGCTCCTCGGGGCATTGAGCCTCGCGGCGTGCAAGAAGTCTGATTCAAATTCCTCCGCCGCAACCGGCAACAGCCCGGTGACGGCTCCCCTTGATTACATCGCCGCCCAGGGCAAAGCGAAAAAGTTCGCCGAGAAAACCATCAACATGGTCGAACTGAATGCGGCCATTCAAAAATTTCAAGCCATGGAGGATCGGTATCCCCGGGACTTCAACGAACTGGTCAGCCAGCACTATTTGAGGGAGGCCCCGGTTCCTCCTCCCGGAATGAGGTTCGTTTTCAACTCGCAGACGGGACAGGTCGCATTGGTGCCGGAAGGCCAGGTGACCTCTCCCGCAGTTCCGTCCACCGGTGTTCCCGTACAGCAACCCCGCCGCGGTCCGGGGGGGATTCGGATACCCCAGCAAGGGGCGTCACCCGTCGGGGAATGAGCATGGGAACGGGCTTGGATAGAGGAGGATGAGCCCGAAGTATTTTTGACGCCCGCAGCCATCGGGGACAAATTCAATTCCTAGTCGGGAGGTATCGGTTTTTCATCCCGGTCCCCGAACCCGGCGACCCGTTTTTATGCCTGAAGAAAATCTGAACAATTTCACGCCACGAGCCCAGCAGGTGCTCGCTCTGGCCCGCAAGGAAGCGGACCGTTTCAGTCACAACTTTGTGGGAACGGAGCATTTGCTCCTCGGATTGATTAAACTGGGGCAGGGCGTCGCCGTGAATGTGCTCCAACGCATGGGCCTCGATCTGGACAATGTGCGTCAGGAAATCGAGAAGGAGGTCCGCGGTGGAGGGGAAGGTAAATCCTCCGGCAACATTCCGTACACTCCCCGCGTCAAGAAAGTCCTGTCGCTCGCGGCCAAGGAGGCGAAAGCCCTGAATCATACCTACGTCGGCACCGAACACATCCTGTTGGGACTTCTTCGGGAAGGGGATGGAGTGGCTGCCAAGGTCCTGAAGAACCTCGACATCGATATCGAGCAATGTCGCCAGGAGATTTTGAAGGAGCTGGACCCGGGCTTCGCCCAGAACGAGGGCGAGGAACCGGAGGCCTCCGGCGAGCCGGTCAAGGCCGGCAAGCCGCCCGAGGACAAGAAGGCCGTCAAGACTCCCGCGTTGAAGGCCTTCGGACGAGACCTGACCGAGATGGCCAAGGAGGGCAAGATGGATCCGGTCAT
>CAIPFS010000255.1 GCA_903864375.1 uncultured Verrucomicrobiota bacterium | reverse complement strand
CCGCATGTCCAGCGATCGTCCCAGTTTTGAGCCCGGTCGGCGCTACCGATACGCTGCCCAGATCTTGATCAGCACGCTGGCCTTGGCGGTCATCCTGCTGCTGGCCAATTACTTGGCCGCGACCCGCCAGGTCTGGCGGTATGAACTGGCCTCCGGAACCCATGTTTCACTGGCCCCGCTCACCCGCCAGACGCTACATTCCCTGACCAATGATCTCACGGTGACCGTCCTTTTCCGGTCGACCTCCGGCCTGTTTCCACATGTGGTCTCCCTGCTGCGGGAATACGAGGTGGAATCGCCCCATCTCAAGGTGCGGTATGTCGACTCGGAGCGGGACCCGGAGCGGGCAGGTGTCTTAAAAATCCAGTACCAGTTGGGGAGCCGGGTCGGGGATGTCGTGGTCTTTGAATTGGGGGGGCAACGCCGGGTGGTCGCCGAGTCCGAGTTGTCAGTTTACAATCAGGAGGACATCCGGGCGATGATGAGCGATCCGACTGTGGAAGTGCGTCGGTCCGCTTTTCAGGGCGAGTGGCGTTTCACCGCAGCCATTGCGGGATTGCTGGACGGAAGCCAGGGGCGGGTGGCGCTGATCGTGGGGCACGGCGAACACGACTGGGAGGGGGACGACAGCGACAAGGGCTATGCCCAGTTTGCCCGTCTGCTGGATCACGAAAAAAACCTGTCCATCAGCACCCTCAATCTGACCACCAACGATCTGCCGGCGGACTGCCAGCTGGCCATCATTGCCGGTCCCACCGGCCTTTTCCTTCGCCCGGAACTGGCGCGGCTGGAGGCGTTTCTCCAGCGCGGCGGGCGGGTGTTTCTGCTGCTGAATCCGTATGCACCGAACAATCAAACCGGACTGGAGCGCTGGCTGAACCACTGGGGCGTGGAAGGTCCCCCGCAGTTTGCCGGAGACGCGCCGGACTTCACCGTTGCACCCCTGGGGCTGACGAGCAAATCCTTCGGCACCCATCCGCTGATGACCCCGCTCCGGCGTGCCGAGGGGGTGCTGTATTTTCCGTTTCCGCGAGTCGTTCGCCCCATACCGGCGAACCGGTTGCCGGCCGATGCACCCAAGGTCGACATCATTGCCACCACCAGTGATGCCGGATCCACAAAGTCGGACCTGGTCAACTTTGCGACCGATACCTCCAAAGGGGATGTGCAGAAAGTACGTGTGCCCCTGGCGGTGGCGGTGGAAAAGGGTGGTGTGGCCGGGGTGGCTGCCGCCCGGGGTGGTGCGCGCATGGTCGTGGTGGGCGACTCCCACATGTTTGCCAACAATGCCCTGGAACAGCCTGAAAACACGGCGGGAAATCACGATTTTGCCGCCCTTTGCATCAGCTGGCTTCTGGACCGCCCTCAGGCCCTCGCCATCGGTCCCCGCCCCATCCGTGAATGGAGGTTGAAGTTGACCCGTCCGCAGGAGGTGACCCTCGGCTGGGTATTGCTGGGAGCCATGCCCGGCGCGGTTTTACTGGCAGGGCTGCTGATGTGGTTTCGTCGTCGCGCATGAATGTTCGCTGGACGTGGCTGTTGATCACCGGGGCCCTGGGCCTCGGTTTGTTCGCGTTCTTCACAGAGCCGAAGGGCGGCGTGCGGGTGGCCGGTTCCAGTGGCGCGGCGCCCTATGTGCCGATGAAGGCGGCGGATGTGACGGCGGTCGAATTCATCCACAGCAATTCCGTCGTCCGCGTCGAGCGCAGTGCCGACTCCTGGCGGATGCGGGAGCCCGTCACCTATCCCGCCCAGGCCACCGCGATTGAAGCGCTCTTGACTGCGCTGGAAAAATTGAAACCCCGGCGATGGATGCCGCTCAGCGAGGTGGGCGGTCCCGAAGCTCTCAAGGGGTTCGGGCTGGACGCCTCGGCTGCGACGCTGACCCTGGAGTCCTCGCAAGGTCCCTGGCTCCTGAGGGTGGGCACCCAGACTCCCCTGGGCGACCAGTTCTATTTCCAGCGGGTGGGGCTGGATGGGGTTTTTACCGCCGACGGCAAGGTCTTCAACCTGATCCCCACCAGCGCCGCTGCCTGGCGGGATCGGAGTCTGGCGGACCTTCGGGAGTTGACCGTGGACCACTTTGAATTGCGTCGAAAGACCACCATCGAAGCCGTCCGCGACCCGGTGACGCGGCAGTGGCATTTGGTCAAGCCGCTGGCCGGACGGGCCAATTCGGACCGAATCAATGGACTGATCACCACCCTCCAGATGACTCCGGTGACCGCCTTCATCACGGACTCGCCGTTTGTGGACCTGGAAGCCTTCGGACTCCAGTCCCCCGAGGCGGAGGTCATTCTGGGGGCGGGAAATCGAACGGTGGCGCAGCTGCAATTCGGACGATTTGCGACCAATTCACCGGGACAGATGTATGTCCGGAGGCTGGCGCACACCAATGTCGTGTTGGTGCCCACCCCGATCTCCGTCCTCCTTCAGGCACCCCTGGCAGAATTTCGAGATCGGCGGCTGCTTTCCACCGAGCTGGACGTGACCCGGATTGAATTTCAATCGGGGAACCGCCAGGCGCTCGCGGAGCGCAAGGGAACGAATTGGACCCTGCTCCAACCCGGACCCCACGAGGTGGACCCGGTGGAAGTGGGCTACCTTCTGGGTGGATTGGCCGCCCTGCGGATTCGCGATTTTCCCAGTGCCGTGGTGGCGGATTACGGGCGCTACGGGCTGAATCCGCCGGCATTCCTTGTCCGGTTATCCTCGGGCACCAACAGCCCATTGGAACTGCAATTCAGCGCCCCGACCGGTGGGGACACCGTCTACGCCCGGCGCGGGGATGAGCCGGGGGTCTACGACTGG
>CAIPFS010000254.1 GCA_903864375.1 uncultured Verrucomicrobiota bacterium | reverse complement strand
CACCCTGGACCTTGGTCCAGGCGATGTTTTTCCAGCGGAAAGACTACTTTTTGACCGCAGCTGCTGGCGTGATGGCAGCGGCGACGGAATTCAACTCTGACACCACGGCCTCAATGGAGCGCTGGACATCGGCTCCCTCGTTCTGGGTCTTGGTGAACAACCCTTTTGCGGCATCGATGCCCGCGATGGTCAGGTCGTTGCTCAAATACTTTTGGAGGTCCTTCAAGTCGGACATCCAGGGGCCGAATTGAGCCTTGAGCGGCGCGCTGACTTCCTTGATGCGGGCGAAGGTTTCCTGAAGTCGGGCCTTGCGCTGAACGGCCAGCTCCCGGATTTCAGGATTCTTGACCTCGGCCAATTGTTTTTCCCAATTGGCAAAATAGGTTTTCCCGTCCGCCTGAATGGTCTTGGCGCGATCCGACACGCGGCTGGCCGCCGACTCCAGTTTATCCACCGACTTGGAGTAGGCTTCGAACGCCTTTCGTGGATCGGTGGTGGCGGAGGTGGCGATATCGTTCAGAGCCTTGACGGTTGCATCGATCGCCTTGCTGCCGTTGACGATCTCGGTTCGGAAATCGGCGATACCTTCACCGGTCCGGTCGACCTGTTTGTAGCCGGCGGTGGTTCCGCAACCCGAAAAGGCGGCGACGCCAAGGGCTGCGATCAAGACGAACGTGACAGGCTGTTTTTTGAGAAACATCGTTAAGATGGGATAGGATTGTGCGGAAAAACCATCGGCGCTGGTGGGCGACCCATGATTTCCAACAGGATCAGCCAACTCGTTCGACCAAGTAAATCGATTTTCACCGAAATTTCTCGATTTTCACCCTGATCCCGAACGGGGAATGGTGGGCCCAACAGGATTCGAACCTGTAACCAAGGGATTATGAGTCCCCTGCTCTAACCGTTGAGCTATGGGCCCACACGCATCGACTCCATCCAGATATGGTCCGTCTATTTCGCCCGCGCTCCAATGGCCGGCAAGTTATTTCGAGCCGGGACGGCGCTCATCGTGTGAGGACCCGTGTGCCTCGCCCGATCCCGCAACCCTTTGATGCACCTCGCGACACGGCGGACCCGAAGGCCTGCTTCACGTCCCATGCCCGGCGGAAAATCACCTATCTCCCGAAGGTTCCAACGCTTAACCTCGTCCGGTGAATCGGATTCACCTGCTTCCAGAGCAGGTTGCCAACCAGATTGCGGCCGGTGAGGTCGTTGAACGTCCGGCCAGTGTGGTCAAGGAATTGGTCGAGAACGCCCTTGACGCCGGTGCCACCCGGATTGTCGTCGAGGTGGGTGCCGGTGGGCGGGCCCTGATCCGGGTGACCGATGATGGCTGCGGGATGAGCCGCGATGACGCCCTGCTCTGCCTCGAACGCCACGCCACCAGCAAGATTCGACGGGCGGAAGACCTGGAGTCTGTTCGATCGATGGGATTCCGCGGCGAGGCCATTCCCAGCATTGCCAGCGTCAGCCGCTTTTCCCTGACCACGCGCGAGCGCGACGAAACCGTGGGCGAGGCCACCCAGGTGCTCATCCAGGGAGGGAAGATCAACGAGGTGCGCGTGGCCGCGAGCCCTCCGGGAACCGCCGTGGAGGTCCGGCAACTCTTCTTCAATCTCCCTGCCCGACGAAAGTTCCTTCGTTCCGAGGAAACGGAGCGATCGCACATCCATCACTACGTCGGGTTGGCGGCCCTCGCGCATCCCGGAGTGGCCTTCACCCTGATTTGCGACGGACGATCGGTTCTCGAATTTCCGCGTCGACCGTGGTCGGCGGAGGAGGGACCACTGGCGGCCCTGAAGGAACGCCTTCGGCAGTTTCACGGTGCCGACGCCGCCCTTCTCCCGGTTAATTTTCAAATCGAGTGGAACGAAACCTCCTCCGTGTTTGAACCCACCGGAACCGATGAAGACTCCACCCGGGTCGCAACGCCTGCTGACCGTGAGAAAACGGGACTCCTGAGGGTCTGGGGCTTGATCGGGGCGCCGGGTGTGAGCCGGTCCACCCGGGACAGCCAGCACTTGTTCATCAACCAGCGTCCGGTTGAGAATCGGGGGCTGAACTTCGCCCTGATCGAGGGCTACCATACGGCGTTGATGAAAGGCCAGTATCCGATCTGCTGCCTTTTCCTGGAAATCGATCCCGCCCAGGTCGACGTCAATGTCCACCCGCAAAAGCGGGAGGTGAAATTCCGCGATGAGGCCCGCGTCCGGCGCTCCGTGAGTCAGGCCGTCCGGGAGACCCTCCTGAAGTTTCATCAACGTCCGCCCGGCACGACCCAGACGTTGCCCCGTCCCGCAGTAGAAACCGCAAGCCCGGTGTCCCAGAACGGGCTGACTCTCTGGCCGGCTCAGCCCCATTCCCCGGTGCAGGCCGGTCCTTCTGACGCCAGCCCCGCCGACCCGCCGGTTTCAACCCGCCCCCCGGGACAGTCTCCCCTTCCCCGGCCGGAAAGGGTGGTGCCAACGGATGGAGAGGCGGCGTCCTCCCAGAAAACCGAACTCACGTCATCGAATGCGACGGGGGAAGCCCGTCCCGCGCCGGCGACACCCGCGGAAGTGTCCGCCCTGGCAGTAGAGACCATCCCGCACCTGCCACCGCCGGAGCCTGTGCCCCTGTTGCGGATGCCGATGCGGCTGGTGGGCGTGGTGGGCCGGTTGTACGTGGTGTTTGAATCCGATCGAGGCATGGTGCTGATGGACCAGCACGCCGCCCACGAGCGGATCTTATTCGAGCAGATGCTTCATCGCCTGTAGCGGACCGAGGAGGCTCCCTCCCAGAAACTGCTCCTTCCGGAGACGGTGGAACTGGCTCCGAGGGATGCGGAATTCCTCCGACGCCACCTGACGGTCCTTTCGCGTCTCGGTGTGGGCCTCCGGGAGTTCGGTGACCGCACATTTTTGCTCGATGCACTGCCACCCTTTGTCAAGACCGTGCAACCACGCCAGTTCATCTTTGAGCTGATTGACCAGTTGAAGCTGGCGGGCACGGGGGTCAACAACCTGCGACTCGGTGAAGATGTGGTGGCCAAAACCGTGTGCCGACATGCCGTGAAGGCCAATGACCTCCTCGCCCCACGGGAACTGGAGCAATTGGCAGCAGACCTGCGGACCTGCGCCATGCCGTATACCTGTCCGCACGGTCGGCCCACGCTCATCGAGCTGAATTGGCGCGAGTTGGAAAAGAAGTTCGGCAGGACGGGCTGGTGATTCCTGATGCGAAGGACGGTGTCGCGGTCAGCGACCCGGCGCGCTGCGGCTCACGACAAGACCCGCTTTTACGGAGTGGTGTTGCAACCCAACGCCGGGGTGTTCTCTATCGATCCCGGGCACTACCGTTTCCGGTAAATGGCCCAGATCGGATGTTCGTCGGTCAGTGTCGGGTCAATCCCTCCAAACTTCGCGGGATCGAAGGCCATCATGCCGTTGTAATAATAGAGGGGGATGATGGGGACTTCCTCGGAGACCAGCAGGGATTCCGCCTGACGGAGGAGGGTTCGGCGGGCATCCCCATCGGCCGTGGCCGCTGCCCGGGCCAGCCATCCGTCATACGTCGCGTTGCGCCATCCCGTCCGGTTGTTGCCATTATCGGAGGTAAAACAATCCAGGAACGTGGTGGGGTCGGCGTAGTCACCGATCCAGGAGCCCCGAATCATGTCGTAGTTCAACCGGGACATGTCGGAGAGATAGGTCTTCCACTCCACCGGACGGAGTTCCATCTGAAGGCCCAGCCTGTCTTTCAGCATGGATTGCATTTCCACGCCGATCTGTTCATGCATTCGCCCGCCACCACCACCGCCGGCATTGAACATGTAGGTGAACCGGGGAAACCCCTTTCCGTCGGGAAAGCCGGCCTGACGCAGCAACTCCCGGGCCTGGATGGCATTGGTTTCCAGGGCGGCGGCATAGGCCCGTTCCCGATCCGCCGGGTTTTGACCTGCTTTCCAGGCGTCGAGTGCATTCTGGCCCACGCCTGCGGGAGCGCTGTATCCTGAAACACCCGGCGGCACCAATCCCGATGCCGGGGTTTCGCCCAGTCGTGTGATCCGATCCACCAGTCGCTGTTTATCGATGACCAGGGCAATGGCCCGACGCACGCGGGGATCCTGGAAAGGCGGGCGCGTGGTATTAAAGCGGATGAAATAGTTTCCCAGGTAAGGAAACCGTAAAAAGCGTCGATCGCCTGCGAGGCGGTCGTAGAGTTCGGTCGGAATCGAATTTTTATCGGCAATGAAATCGACGGCACCGGTGAGAAAGAGGTTCACCGCCGTGGAGGCGGAATCTCCCGGCAGCAGGTCGACCACTTCCAATTGAACCCGGGCCGCGTCCCAATAGAGGGGGTTCTTCCGCATGCGGATGCGGTCGTTGGGCCGCCAGTATTGGAGTTGATAAGCTCCGCTGCACGGGACCGGGTCGGTACGAATCCATTGGTCGCCGTAACGTTCGATCCAGAAACGCGGGACGGGAGACATCACCCGCATGGCACAGAGCTCCGGGAAGAACGGGGTGGGATTTTCGAGGTCCACCTCCACCGTGAGACGGTCGGACGCGTGAATTCCAAGCGGCGGCAGATGAGACCGGTTGGTGGCGGTCACCCATTCCTGCCCGTGAAGAACATAGAAGAAAAACCCGGCATAATCCGCCCCGGTTTCCGGGAGAACGGCGCGGTTCCAGGACCAGACAAAATCATCGGCGGTGATCGGCTGCCCCGTGCTCCAGACGAGATTGGTCCGAAGGTGAAACGTGTAGTGCCGACGGTCGGACGAAAGATCCCAGGATTCGGCGAGGCCGGGAATGGCATGTCCATCCCGTGGATCGAATCGCGTCAGGCCCTCGAAGAGAGCGGCCGCCACCCGTCCGTCGCCCTGACCCGTCAATATTTGAGGGTCGATGGTCTCCACTTCCGGGCCATTGTGGATGACGAAATCCGCCCGTGGCTCCGGACGGCATCCCGAAAGAGCCGGAACGAGGAGCAATAAAACCGACAACCAGAGTCCGACCGGGACCCGCATTCCACCGGGGACAGGAGCGCAGAGACTTTGGGAAGCCGGATGCTCGAGTGGGGGCATGGGGGGAATTTCGGCGGAGGCCCCCATCCCAAGGGCCGAGTCTGGCTTCCGCTAGTTCTTCGTCGGAACGGGATTGGTGGCAGGAACCACCGCCTTGATGGCGTTGGTCACGGCGTCATTCACCCGTTGAACACCGTTGCTTGCCGCCTTTGCCGGTGCGTTGGTGGCCAGCAGGGAGGAAAACGGTTGTGCCGCCGGATTCACCGGAGCCGCCGCGGACGTCTTGCTCAATTCCCGTTCGATCGCCGAGCTGCGCGAGCGGTTTTTTGCGGCGTTGAGGGCGGTCAGCAGAACGCAAAGGACCAGAAAAGTCCCTGCGGTGTACTTGGTCATCCGGGTCAGAGCATTGCCACTACCGGCACCAAACATGGCCACGGCCGCATCACCGCCGAAGGCGGTTCCCATTCCGGCCTCCTTCTTGGGCAACTGCACCAGAATGAGGAGACAGAGCAGGATGCAGACGAGGAACAAAATGAACGTCAGAAAGGCGATGACGAAGCTCATACCAGAAATTATCTATCGGCGAAGGTCGGGGGACGGAGGCTGCCTCAGGCGGCAGCCAGTAGGGTGTTCTTGACGATGTCGGCGAAATTGCGCACCTCGAGGCTTGCGCCGCCCACCAGAGCGCCATCCACGTCCGGCTGCCCCAACAGTTCGCGGGCGTTGGCCGGTTTGACACTGCCGCCGTATTGGATGCGCACCCGTCGGGCGGTGGTTTCACCGTGAAGGGAGGCCACCACCGATCGAATAAAGGCGTGAACCTCCTGAGCCTGAGCGCTGCTGGCGGTCTTGCCGGTGCCAATGGCCCACACGGGTTCATAGGCGAGAACGGTTTGTTCCACCTGTTCCACCGTCAAACCAGCGAGACTTCCGCGCACCTGGGTTCCGACCACTTTTTCGGTAATTGACGCCTCGCGTTCGGCCAGCGTTTCACCGACGCAAACGATGGGAACGAGGTTGTTGGCGTGGGCATTGGCGGCCTTGCGAGCCACCAGGGCATCCGATTCCGCCTGGAATTGACGGCGCTCACTATGGCCCAAAATCACATAACGAACGGAGAGATCCCGCAGCATCCCGGGGGCAATTTCACCTGTAAAAGCCCCGTAGCCCTGTTCGCTGAGGTTCTGTGCCCCAAGGCGCAACGGCGAGTCAAAGATGGCTTTGGAAACGGCGTCCAGAGCCGTGAATGGAGGACAAATCACGATGTCGGCCTCGGTGACCGCCACCAATTCACGCTTCAGTCCGTTCACCAAGTCGAGCGCTTCCGCGACCGTCTTGTT
>CAIPFS010000253.1 GCA_903864375.1 uncultured Verrucomicrobiota bacterium | reverse complement strand
GACCAGTCCCTCTTTGGATTGCGGGATTTGAAGCAGAGCCCGGTGCTGGTTCAGTCGTAGTTCAATGACGAGGGACCGTCGGTTCTTCCAAGCGAACCCTTTCCCTTGTCCAAAGTCCTAAAGGACTTTAGCGACCAAGACTGTCAGATCATCCGCTTGTGGTTCCGGCGCGGCAAAATCGCGGGCCGCCTTGCATAGACGTTCGACAATTTCACTGGAACTGGCATTACGGTGTTCCTTTAAAACCTCGGCGGCGCGCTCAAGACCGAAGCATTCGCCGTCCGATCTCATGGCTTCATCGATGCCATCTGTCAGCATGAGGAGCAAGTCGCCGGATGTCAGCGGGATCGTTTCGCTGGACGGGTAGGGAATGTCGCCTTGTTTACCAATGGGTCGTCCAGTGCGTTTCAGCCGGTATTTGACCGTTCCGTTACGGTCAAGCAGCAATCCCGGTGGATGTCCTGCATTTGCATAAGTCAACGTCAGTTCCACGGGGTTCAGTCGTACGGCAAGGACCGTGATGTACCGCTCATCCCCCAAGTCTTCGGCGAGCAACTGTTGGGCAATGGTCAGCATTTCCCCGGGGGTTGCATGACGTCTGGCTAAAGGGCGAAGATAGGCACGTGTTTCGGCCATGAGCAATGCAGGTCCCACTCCGTGCCCACTGACGTCGGCGACCACCAATCCCAAACCGCCTTCCGCCATTGGAAGAAAATCAAAGTAGTCACCGCCAGCGGATTCTGCTGGATGGGAAATACCTGCAAGATCGAACCCGTTCAGAGTTGGGAACGATCGGGGAAAGAGTCGTTGTTGAATTTCCCGGGCAGCCGCAAATTCCTCCCGGCTCCGTTGTAATTCCCGTTCGGCCCGGCGCCGCTCGGTGACATCCCGGAAAAAGGCGACGATCCATTGCTGATCACCCATTTTCATGGTTGTTGCCGCGAGGTCGACCTCAACCGCCGATCCGTCCGCCTTTCTGGCGACCGTGGTGTAAGACTGGCCGCCCCTGGGCCCGCTGACGCGGCTCCACCACGTTCCCGGAGGGACGTCGCCGGGCTGAAAAATGTCTAGGGTTCCGCCCACCGTTTCGTCGGGGTTCCTCTCAAATACCCGCCGAACAGCCGGGTTGGCAAAGCGGATGATCCCCTCCAAATCAAGAAGCAGGACTGCGTCAGTGGAGTTCTCCCAAACGGAACGATAACGCAATTCGCTTTCCCGGAGGGTGGCCTCCGCCTGTCGGCGGGCGCGTCGCGATGCGACGTCGCGAAGTTCCCGCTCGACTGCAGGCACCAACCGCCCCAGTGCTCCTTTCATGATGAAATCCGACGCGCCAGATTTCATGGCCTGTATGGCGACGCCCTCCTGAATTCCTCCCGAAATGATGAGAAAAGGAATGTCCAGAGCCGTGGTTTGCAGAACCTCCAATGCTTCCGGGGCGCTGAACCCGGGCATGGTATGGTCGCAGAGAATGACATCCCATGGACGTTGTTCCAAGGCCTGCCGGAAACTTTCAGGTCGATCGACCCGTTCATGAATCACCTGCCAGCCACCGGCCCGCAGCAATTGGATCAGGACGGCCGCATCGACCCGTGAGTCTTCCACGATCAACGCTCGCAAAGGTGGGCGTTCCGTTGACGGATACGGGTTGGGCGCTGCTGGCTGGGGGTCCATCGGCGGGTTAAGGTTATGGAGGAGTTCTTCCCGGTTCAACCCTGACTGTCGTCCTTCCGGCGACTTCGCCGAGTGGGTCTCCTTGGATAACCGGCTTTCCCGGTGCAAGATGGCCGTCATGCGGACGATTTACATGGATTACAATGCCACCACTCCCCTCGATTCCGGAGTGCGGCTAGCCATGGAACCCTATTTTGAAAGGGTCTGGGGCAATCCATCGAGCGTCCATTCGGTTGGCCGGGCTGCCCGTTCCGCTTTGGACGAATTTCGCTATCGGCTTGCGGCCCAATGGCGTTGCAAGCCCAGCGAGGTCGTGTTTACCGGCGGTGGCACCGAATCCAACAACCTGGCGGTGCTGGGAGCCGCAAGACTTCGGGCTGAACACGGTCGCCACCTGGTTGTATCTTCCGTTGAACACCCTGCTGTTCGGGATACGTTCCGTCATCTTGCCCATCGCGAGGGCTTTGAGCTGACAATCGTTCCGGTGGATTCGCACGGTCGAATTTCACCCGAAAGCATCAATCAATCGCTCCGCCCTGACACCATCCTGGTCTCGGTCATGGCAGCCAATAATGAGGTGGGAACGATTCAGCCCGTGGCTGAGATCGGGCGGATGTGCCGGGAGCGGGGCATCGTGTTCCATACGGACGCGGTCCAGGCCTTCGGCAAATTGCCCTTCGTCGACATCCATCAATTCGAGGCCGATCTGGTTCCCGTCTGCGCCCACAAATTTCACGGACCCAAAGGGGCGGGCGCCTTGTTCGTCCGATCTCCGTTGCAACTCCCGCCCTTGCAACTGGGAGGCGGACAGGAAAATGAACGACGGGCAGGAACTGAAAATCTGGCGGCCATTGCCGGCTTGGTGGAGGCCTTCGAGCGCTTTGTTGCAACCGCGGTGTTCGAACCGGAGCCTTTGAAACGCTGGACCCAACAACTCGGTTCTGCGGCAGCCCAGATTCCCGGAGTGACCCTCCGCGGCCATCCCACGGAACGTCTGCCCAACACCCTGGCATTTTCAGTGAAGGGTGCCGATAGCATCGCATTGATGGCGGCGCTTGATTTGGACGGCATCTGCGCGTCGAGCGGTTCGGCCTGTTCGGCGGGTTCGTTGGAGCCCAGCCATGTATTGAAGGCCATGGGGGTCTCGGCTGCCGAGTCAAACGCATTGGTCCGACTTTCCCTGGGGCGGGAAACCACCGAGGTCGAAGTTGAAACCGTGATTCGCCAACTTCCACTCATCCTGAGCCGCCTCAGGTCAGCTTTTTCGAGACCCCACTAAACCAACCTTCGCCATTGGGAGGTGGCTCTATGTGGATTTGATAAAGTGCCTGTCCCTCTGTAATTCAAATAAATCACCTGTCCCTTTATCTTGCGGAAAGTTGGTTCCGATGCGTCAATTTGCCCGTGGTCCGGGGCTGGCTCAGGTTCGGAAGGGTGAAGCTCCGGCCAATTCAGCGAGCGATGCCTGTTGAAAGGCCAGGAACTCCGGTGTTTCCAATCGGTGACAACCCGGCAATGGAGTCCGGATGAGGTGCTTTAATTCCGGCAATTGGCTGGTCCACAAAAGCCCGTTGAAAAACTCCACACCGTCAAACTGGGTCTTGTAGAGCGCCGCTTCGGTGTAGCAGGTCCCCAGATGGAGATGGTAAAAGCCCCGGGCGGAAAATTCTTCAACCGCACGGGTCATCAGGCCGATCCCGAGATACCGCCATTCCGGGGCTGGATCGTAAAAGGCATAGTAATAGTAGGCCACCGAGGGCGCTTCCAAATAGAGGAGGGCCACCGCCAACTCGCGTCCGGTGTTGGTCTCAACCAGTCGAAGAACATGGCTGACAACGGGCGACGCCATCAAACGGTCCATCCGTTGCCGACTCATCACGCCCGGACCGAAACTCTGTGCCGCCCAGTCCACCCATCGTGGACGGTCCTCCGGAAGCTCACTCCACCGATTTCTGGGAACGAGCTCCAGCCTGGTTCCTGTCAATTTACGAAGGATTCGACGATTTTCGGAATTGGGCTTCCAGCCCGCGAGAGGGACCCGTACCTGTCGAACGAGGTAGAAGCGGTCCAGATCCGGAGAGCTGGGCAGGAAGCCTGCGGAAAATGCGGTCGCCGGCGTCTCACCGTTCTCGAGGAATCCCCAGATGGCATACGGATAGACGTAATGGTCCGGATCGGGAACGGCCTCGGAAAAAAGCAGTTTCATGCGAGCCGGGGGGAAGGGGTCGATCCAACCTTTTCCCGTCCGATATAGACTCGTGGCAGACGGTTTCGCCATCCCACCAGCACGTCGTAGCTCACGCTTTTCTTGAGGCGGGCCAATTCGTGGACGCAGATTTCGTGCTGGCCCTGGCGCCCCAGCAAAACCGCCTCGCTCCCCACCTCGGCAGCGGGAATTCCGGTCAAATCCACCATCAACGCGTCCATGGCCACG
Organism: uncultured Verrucomicrobiota bacterium; assembly: GCA_903864375.1. Taxonomy (GTDB): domain Bacteria; phylum Verrucomicrobiota; class Verrucomicrobiia; order Limisphaerales; family UBA9464; genus CAILNN01. The sequence continues at coordinate 6,402 of CAIPFS010000253.1, read as the reverse complement.
CCGCCGACCAGCGGTGCCCGGCAACCGGCCACAAGGACATGTCCCTCGTTTCGCACCCGCGGAAATCCGTCGCCGTAACCCATCGGAATCACTCCGATGCGCCGCGGTTCCGCGGCGGTGTAGCGCATGCCATAGCCCACGGAGTCACCCACTTCCAGGCGTTGAATCGCCGAAATCCGGGCCTTGACGCTCAAGACCGGTGTCAGTCCGTTCAATCGGCGACAGGTTTGCGATGGATAGACGCCGTGCGCCAGGAGGCCTATCCGGACCATGTCGAAGTGGGCATTCGGCAGATCGAGAAACCCGCCGCTATTGCAGAGATGCCGCAGTTTGGGGTGGATTCCAGCGGCACTCAGGTCCGAGAGGACTTGTTGAAATCGATCCAGCTGGATCCCGGCGAACGTTTTGTCCAATTCATCACTTTGGGCGAAGTGGCTGAGGACGCCGGTCCACTCCAAAAAGCGGAGCTGGCTCAGGGCGGGTATCCACTCGGATGCGGCGCGCCAGGAGAATCCAAACCGGTTCATGCCGGTATTGATTTTGAGGTGAACCGGAAGCGTCCGTCCGAGCCGGCGCGCCCAATCGTTCCAAATCCGGATCAGGGCCACTGATCCAATGCAGGGAGTCAGTTGGTGCATGGGCAGCCATGGAAGTTCCTCCGGTGTTCGTTCTCCGAGGAGAAGGATGGGGGCGTGGATGCCGGACGCCCGAAGTTTAACGGCTTCCTCCAGCGTATAGACGGCGAGTTGATCGGCCCCGTTGGACAGTGCCACCCGGGCGGCTTCAACAGCTCCCTGCCCGTAGGCCTCATCCTTCAAGACGTAAAGCAGCCGGACCGATTGCCGCAACTCCCTGCGAATGATTTGAAAGTTGCCGGCCAGAGCCTTCAGGTCCACCTCCACCCAGGCCGGGCGCATCGGCAGGGGGGCACTGGGATCCGGAATGTCTGAACCCACCGCTTTCAGCCAGGTTCCACCACTTTCCTGTTCCAGGGTGCTCATGGATTTCCAGGGGGCCACAACGACTCTCCCACGTCCGTCCGAAAGTAGCTGCCCACCGACCGGATACGGCGGATGTTCGAATAGGCGGTTGAAATGGCTTCGGTCAGGGTTCGGCCCAGCGCCGCCACGTCCGCAATCCGATGTCCGGTGGCCTCCAGGGTTCCGTCCCCGGAGTTTTCAACCTCCTGCCACCAGATGTCACAGGTGGGATTCCCCTGCAACTGGACGGGAACCCGTGGCCCGATCAGCTGAGTGAACGGATAGCCGTATCCGGCCAGCGTCAGGCTGCATCCAAAATCAGTCCCGGGGTTCCACACCGGATGGAGCGGTTGATTTCGGGCGCAGGCCGCCAGGGTCTCCACCAGGTTGGCGAGCATTCGGAAAATCATCGGTCCACTGGTGACGCCCAATCTCACGTTATATTCGAGGACATGCCATCGGTTGTCCTGGTGCATGGCAGTGACTTGGACTGGTCCGTGAAAGCCGCTTTCACGAAACCACGGCAGGAGCGGGTGGAGCAATTCCCGGGCAAGTCCATATTTGTCTTCCGTATCCTGCTCCACCAGACCTCCGAGAGGTGCGCCGGCCACAATTCCCAGGTTACCGTCAAATGCCCGCTTGTATTCCTGATTGGTCACCAGGGAATAAATCTCGCCGTTGCTGACAAGGGCGATGTGTCCTGCTTCGCGGCGACCGAGGTATTCCTGGAGGAAAATGCCCTCGGAATCGTCCAGCCGTGGCAGCCAGGCGAGTGTGTCCCCGGGTGATTCGCAAATGATCGTGTGAATCGGGCTGGTGGGGGAACAGAGCGGATTCTTGATCACCCAGGCGCGTCCCTCCCGTCGAACCAAAGCCTCTGCCTCCGCCCTGGTGGGAACCAGTACCGACCTCGCAAAGGGCACTCCGTACCGCAGGCAAAGTTCCCGGGCAAAATCCCGTTCCCGCTCAAGCCGGAGCGCTTCGCCCACCGGGCAGAGCACGGGTGGACTGAGCGCCAGGAATTCAGCCGTCCAGGGTTTCAACGCCCATTCAATCGACATCGGGACCACCACGTCCGGTCGGAAATCCCGCAACAAGGGGCAGGGATTCGGCATTTCATCCACCGTCACCACCTCTCCCTCCAGTCGGGGACCATGATGGCCGTAATTCCGGGTGAGATAGGTCACGGTCTCGACGCCCTGAGCACGAAGGCATCGCGCCGCAGCCTGCGCAAAAGCGCCAATTCCAAGCACCAGGGCGCGCTTGTTACCATGGGTTACCGGTCCGGATGTCATCAACCGGCGCCACGCTAGGCCGGGTCTGGCCGTTTGAAAAGAAACGGTTCGTACCGGATATCTGTTCGCTTCCCGCTTGTCGTCCAGCGACGAAAACGAGAGGTTCCCATTCCGTGGAAGCGCTGAGTTATCGCATTGGCAACAATCTCGATCTGGATGCCGTGCTGGAATTGTATGAAACCTCGACCCTGGGACAGCGGCGTCCCATTCACGACCGCGATCGCATGGGGGCCATGCTGCGGAATGCCAATTTGGTGGTGACCGCCTGGGAGGGTGAGCTTCTGGTGGGGATTGCCCGGTCGGTGACCGATTTTGCCTACTGCACCTACCTGAGTGATCTGGCCGTCCGCCAGTCCCATCAACGCCAGGGGATCGGTCGGGAGTTGATCCGTCGGACCCGGGAGTTGGGCGGGGAAGCCACCGTCATTCTCCTGAGCGCCCCTGCGGCCACTGGCTACTATCCCCGTTTGGGCCTGACGCAGCATCTGTCGGCCTGGACGTTGCTTGCCAGCAGCCCCCTTCAATAGCCTCCGGCGCCCGTCCGACCATTGGGGCCTATTGCGCGGCAGGCCAGTTTCCGATGATGACCTCCCGCCGGTCGGTCCGAAGAATCATCCAGAGGTCAAATCGACCCGGATTATGGGTGGCGCCCGTGGTGACGTAATGCCAGGAACTGCTGCCGGCGAACTCCGAAGCGGCATTTTCGGTGACGGCGTCCACAAAGATCGGGAGTTTCAGCGCCACCAAATCGGGGTCGTCGTGCAATCCGGAAAATCCAAAGCCATCCAGTGCGAGAAATTCGCGAAGTGGTTCCGAAGGTGCCACCGCGTTGGTGAAGGCGTCGATCTGATAGGTCTCCTGGAGTGCCGCCCGGGTGACGTGGTCCACCCTCGGGTTGGCAAACGTCTTTTTCACCGCGTCGTAGGTGGTCCCGCCCAATTCATAGAGGAGTGAATTGGTGACCGGCTCCACCCGCAATGGTTGGCGCGACACCACGTGGTCCGGCGGATAAAAACCGAAATGGGAGTGGTACGTCTCGATGGCTGCGACGATGGCCTCCCGTTGAAGCCGGGCTGCATCCATCATGATCGGCCAGGCGACTTCGACCTCGCGATGAAGCTCCCAGTCCAGATAGAGAAGCCGACCTCCATAGCCGGCGCCTCCCAAAAGGGCAGCGGCCAGCAAGACAAGGAGGGTTTCTTGTAATGAGAGTTCGCGATGGGAGCGCACCTGCGTTGTCTCGGACATAGGATGGTGGAAACTCCGCCTGTCTGGGGAATCGGAAAAGGGAAAAACGACCCTTCGCGTCTGCATTGCCGAAGCGGCTCTGCGGGTTATGATCTGCCGCATGAAACGGATGCTCTGGATATGTGGATTGATGGCAGGCTTGATGGCCCGGGCCGCAGTGAAAACCGAAGTCGTCACCTATAAGGAAGGCGATACCACCCTGGAAGGCTTTGTCGCCTACGACGATGCCGTCAAAGGTCCCCGCCCCGGCATTGTCGTGGTGCATCAATGGACCGGACTGGGGGAATATGAGAAAAAGCGGGCCCGCATGCTGGCCGAACTCGGCTACGTCGCCTTCTGTGCGGACATTTATGGTCAGGGCGTCCGTGCGTCCAATCCGGGCGAGGCTGGAAAATTGGCCGGCAAATACAAGGGGGACCGCGCCTTGCTCCGCAGGCGGGTTCAGGCCGCCCTGGCTCAGTTGCGGACGTTCCCGCAGGTCAACACCGGCAAAGTGGCGGCCATCGGTTATTGCTTTGGCGGAACCACCGTTCTGGAGTTGGCCAGGTCCGGGGCCGATCTGGCCGGTGTGGTCAGTTTTCATGGCGGGCTGAGCACGCCCACCCCGGAAGATGCAAAAAACATCAAGGCCCGGGTTCTGGCGCTCCACGGAGCCGATGACCCGTTTGTCCCGGCCCCTGAAGTGGCGGACTTTCAGAAGGAGATGCGCGAGGCGGGAGTGGACTGGCAGTTCGTGGCCTACGGTGGTGCGGTTCATAGCTTCACCGACTTTGGTGCCACCGGCGCCATGGCCGGGGCCAAGTACAACGCCAAGGCCGATGCCCGCTCCTGGGAAGCCATGAAGACCTTCTTTGCCGACCTCTTCCGTTAATTCGTCGCGCTTGCGTTGAACCGTCCCGGTTTCCCATTCTCCCGCCCATGAATAACACCATGCGTGTGGGAATCATCGGGGGCGGACTCATGGGCCGGGAGGCAGCCAGCGCCTTTGGGCGCTGGTTTGTCCTGGACAAGTTTCCGGTCCGGGCCGAACTGGTGGCCGTCTGCGACCTCCAGGAAAGCCTCCTCGACTGGTTTCGTCAGGTGCCCACCGTCCGGCAGTTGACCCGCGATCATCGCGAACTCCTTCGCAATCCCGATGTCGACGTGGTCTATGTGGCGGTTCCCCACAATCTTCACGAGTCTCTCTATCTGGAAGTGCTGGCGGCGGGCAAGGACCTCCTTGCCGAAAAGCCGTTCGGTATCGATCTGGACGCCGCCCGGAGCATCCGCAACGCCGCAGCCGCTTCCGGTCGATTTGTTAGGTGCAGTTCGGAATTTCCGTTCCTTCCCGGTGCCCTGCGGGTTCTCCAGTTCGCCCGCTCCGGGCGACTTGGAAAGCTCATCGAGGTCCACTCCTGTTTCTGGCACGCCAGTGACCTCGACCCGACCAAGCCGGTCAATTGGAAACGCCAGGTCAAAACCTGCGGAGAAATCGGAGTGATGGGCGACCTGGGGATGCATGTGGTCCATGTCCCATTCCGGTTGGGATATCTCCCCGTCCGGGTCTATGCCCAGCTTCAGAAAGTCTACACCCAGCGTCCCGATGGCAAAGGGGGCGTGGCGGAATGCGATACCTGGGATAACGCGCTGCTGCACACAGAAATCGAGGTGGACGGTCGTGAGGTTCCGGTCCGTTTCGAAACCAAGCGCCTCGCCCCCGGGGCCACCAACACCTGGTCCATCGAAATCCTTGGGACCGACGGTGGCGCGCGCTTCAGCACCGCCGAGCCCAAGTCCTTCTGGCACTTCGAACGTCACAAGGAACAAACCTGGAGCCGGACCGACCTCGGTTTTCAGACCGCATTTCCGACCATCACCGGAGGCATCTTCGAACCGGGGTTTCCCGATTGCTTCCTCCAGATGTGGGCCGCGTACGCAGCGGAACGGGCGGGCGTCCTCGGAGATCGTCTCGGATGCGTCACTCCAGACGAAGCGGTTCGAAGCCATGAGCTGTTTGCGGCGGCGTTGGAATCGCACCGCACCCGTGCGGCGGTTGTCCTGCCAAAAATAATCTAACCCAGGGGAGGGTTGATGGATTTCGCCGATTGCCTTGGGCTGTTGCGACGTCGACCCAGTCTTCCCTTCATCGTCGCCGGGGGCCATGCGGTGGCCGCGCATGGCTTCAGTCGGGCGACCCATGCAGTGGAGCTCCTGATTCCCTTGGAGCTTGAATCTCCCGACGGAGACCCGTTTCGTTCAGTTCCACCGACCCTTTCCTTTGCGGATTGGCTGGAGTGGAATGAAAAGGTGCGAGCGTGGTTTCCTGAAGCCATCCCAAGGCCTAATAGAGTCGTATCACTCGATAAAACTGCCTTTGGTTGTTCCGGAGGGGCAGGGGCACTGTTGCCAGGGAGTTTTTTGAATCGACGACCCCGGCTCCGACCGATGTCCAGTGAATGAGGTCACTGGACCCTTCAATCTCCCACGAAGTTCCTTCGGGAGACTCATACCAGAGCTGAAGTTGATTCCTGGTGGGAATGGTTACCCACAGAGTTCCCGGGGTGACGGCGCGCACCGCCACCAGTCCCGAAGCCGTGGTGGTCGGGATGATTTTTCGACTGCTGGAAAGTTCGATGGGGGTGGGGCTTCCGGTCACCTGGATGGCGCTGCTCGTTCCCTGTCCGCCAATGACCAGAAAGTTGGCAACAAACAGGGTCTGCCCATCAGACACCGCGACCCCGTGGAGGTTGGGATCATCCCACCCCACATTGAGCCGTCCGTGATCCACCCGTGAGGTGCCAAAACTTTCCGCGTCCATTCCCGTGAGGTTATACCCTGCTGTGCCTGTGAACTTCAGGATGGCCGGGTCCCAGGTCAGGGTGAACTGGGCGGTGGTCAGG
>CAIPFS010000252.1 GCA_903864375.1 uncultured Verrucomicrobiota bacterium | reverse complement strand
GGCTGGCTGAACTTCGACAGTATCGACTACGGGGGCAACACCCTGGGCGACCTGAACCGATATCCGTGGCCGTTTCCCGATTCCCATTTCGACGAGATACTTTGCAGCCACATCCTCGAGCATCTCCCCAATTTCAATGCCGTGGTGACCGAGCTCTGGCGGGTGGCCCGTCCGGGGGCATTGATTGATGTCCGGGTGCCGTTTTTTCTGAGCACCAAGTACTACTCCGAACCGGACCATCGCACCCCGTTTGGCATCCGGTCGTTTGACAATTACGAAGACATCAGCGGGCGCAAGCTACGCTTCTACGAACAGTGGAAGCTCCGTCAGCGGACTAATTATGGAAGCCCGGCCCAGTTTGTCGTGGAGTCGAAGCGGTTCCATTTCTCCAACTTTGCGGCGCTGCGTTGGTTGAACGGATTGATCAACATCGAGCCGGTCATTTATGAACGGTTTTTTGCCACCTGGTTGACACCGGAGGAGGTGTTTTTTCGACTGCGCGTCTCCAAAAGCTCACCGGCTTGATTGGGCTCACTCGAGGAGGACATAGCGCCAGGTCACGGCAACGAGGGCGATGGCCAGGAGTCCTGACGCACGACTGACGACGGGTCGGATTCGATCGGGGATGAGTGCCCCGATGGCACCACCCAATAGACCACCAACAAATCCGCCGCCGTGGGCGATGACATCCGAACTGGGATCGGTGCCCAGCACGATGAAGAGGCCAACTCCGGCGCTGAACGTGGTCCACGCGAGCCGTGCGCCCCAGCGGCCCGCCCTCCAGAGCGGCGTGGCCTGTGCGGCCAGCATGCCGAGGGCTCCCATGACCAATCCGGAGGCCCCCAGGCCCACATAATTGCCGGGTCGGAGGAAGAGTCCCAAGAGGTTGCCCAGAGCCCCGGCGAGCATTCCCGTCAACAGCGCAAAACCCGCTCCGTAGCGTCCCATGGCCAACCCCAAAAACAATCCGCCAAACACCAGATTCATTCCCAGATGCCCGAGGTCCTGATGCAGCCAGACCGAGGTAAACGCCCGCCACCATTCTCCGCGATGAACGGCTGTTGAATCAAATAGGCCCCGTTCAAGCCGGGATTGAAACCCAAAGACGATCACGCAAACCACCATCCAGGCGATCACGCCCCAGTGGTAGGTCCAATCGGAGTCAGGCAGTGGTTGTCGCCAGCCAAAGCGGCGATTTTCAATCCGGTATTGGTGAATGGATCGCAACGCCCGTTCGTGGTCCCCGGCGGTCAATCGCAAGGCCCATCCGTGTCCGGATGGTTCCCGGTCCATGATGGTTTCAATTCCCTGACTCGCGAGCACCAAGGCCCAATCCATCGCCTGGCGCTCGGAATGGGCGCGAATGAAGGTGTCAAAAAGTCGCGCCGGACTGTCCGTCAGCGGTGCAGCACGAGAGGAGTCGGGCGGACAGGAGCTTCGGGGGGAAGGAACCATGGGAATCGCGCGGTCAGCGCGAAGTGATTCTCGCATTCAGTTCCGTCAGCACAATGGCGGTTTGCCTGGCAGAATCCGGGGTCAAATGAAGTCCGTCCGAATAAGTGAGCACCAGACCCCGGCGGATGCACTCCCGATCGACCGCGAGATAAGGAATGCCCCAGGATTGGGCGAGGTCAGCGATGAAATCCGGGGCGTTGCCAGTCGCGAGATTTTCCCGTCCGGCGGGAAGGCGATACAGGCATACCCGGACACCCCGCCCGCGCAGGTGGTCGATGAGGTTCTTCAATCGTTCCTCCCAGCCGGAGGTGGGTGTTTCAATCGGGACGCGTGTCGAAGGTTCAAGGAGGGTGGCGACCGTGGCGCTCCCGCCTGAATGCCGCTTGAGCAGGCTGTAAAGGATGCTGGAGGGGCGGAGATCGGCCCGAAGTCCCGGCGCCCACCGGCTGGCAAAGAAGAGGGGGTCCTGGGTCGCAGCCAGCAGGAGGTCATCGTTGGTACTCCAGTTTTTTGCCAGACGATGCCCCTCAATGAGAACGAGCGGCGGAAGATTTGAACTTTGAAGCAGCAATCTCAGGCCGGCCTCGGGACCCGAACCGTCCAACCCCAGATTGGCGACCGGACCCAGCGGGGTCCCGGCAAAATAGCGCGGGAGCAGTCGCCCGGTGAGGGAACTACCGACCAGGACGGCCGCGGGGCGTGGATCGAGTTGCCACGCCTGAAGGCGGATGAGGTTGGCTTGAAAGTTATTTTCCGCCAATTCGCTGTGGGGCAGCCACGGGCGAAGGACGGACCAGCCGGCCAGCATCGCCAGCATCAGGCCGATGATCCACATTGCTTGACGCCCGGATTTCATTCCCAAATCTCTAGAACTGAAAATAGATGAATTCCCCGGACGGACCTGAGTTGACCAGGACCATGAATCCAAGGAGAGCCGCCGCCGCCGTGTCCACACGATCCTTCCAGAGGGTGGGCCAGTTGCGCCGCCAGGAGGCTGTTGCGGCCCAGAGGTGCCAAAGGACGACGGGTGTGGAAAAGAGGGCAATCACGAACAAGGCCTGTGGTTGGGGGCGTCCCGGGTGTGAAACGAGCTCACGAACAAACACCAGGACATGACCTGGTTCCGGAAATTTGAACAACAGCCAGAGAAAAGAGACCAGGTTGAAGACAAAAAAGACCTGCAGACTGGAAATGAAGGAACCACGGCTGTTTTGGGATGACGGGGAGGGGAGGCGGCGACCGAACCATCGCTCGATGGCCAGCCCCACTCCGTGGGCGGTTCCCCATAGGGCAAAGCACCAGGCGGCTCCATGCCATAAGCCACCCAGAAACATGACCAGAAAGAGGTTGATGTAGGTTCGAAGCTCTCCCTTGCGATTGCCGCCGAGTGGAATGTAGAGATACTCCCGCAGCCAGCTGGAGAGGGAAATATGCCAGCGCCTCCAGAATTCAGTCAGGCTGCGACTCAGGTAGGGGAAATTGAAATTGATCGGCAATTCGTAGCCGAACAATTTGGCCAGACCCTGGGCGATCAGGGAGTACCCGGCAAAGTCGGCCAGAATCTGAAAGGAGAAGGCATAGAGCAGGGCCAGAAGGTTGATGCGGGGTAATTGGGTCAACTCGGGATAGTGAAGGGCGGCGGTTGCCTCCCGAAGATTGTCGGCGACCACCATCTTGAGAAAGAACCCCAGTGCCAGCTTTTTACAGGCCCCGCCGGCGTCGATGTTGGCCAGGTGCTTGGGACCGATCTGATGAAGGAATTCGCGGGCTTTGACAATGGGACCGGCGACCAATTGGGGAAAGAAGGTCTTGAACAGCCAGACACGGGTCTGGAACCAGGAGATCTCCGAAGCGCCAGTGGGGAAGGTGAGTCCCTCGAGACCGGACTTGTCGGCTTTCCAGGCTTCAACAACGAGGCTGATGCCCTGGAAGGTGTAGAAGGAGATGCCAATGGGCAGGGGGATATCGGTGATTCTCCGCCCCCAGGTTTCCCAAAGGGCCTGGGGCAGGAAAAGATGGGCGAGGAGCCCGGCATATTTGAAACAGGCCAGTGCCCCGAGGTTAAAGAACAAAGCCAACGCCAGAATCAGATGCCGCCGTGGCCGGGGGATAGACGGCGATAGGAGAAATTGAGCGGCAAGCCCGTTGATGCCGGTGGAGGCAAACAACAGGGGCAGCAGGAGCCAGTGGGGATGTCCCTGAAATGGGCTGCCGTATTTGCGCAGCAGCACG
>CAIPFS010000251.1 GCA_903864375.1 uncultured Verrucomicrobiota bacterium | reverse complement strand
CCAATCAAAACCGACTGGGATGGTTTTGAGATTTTCCCGGTTTTGGGTGTGGACTTGAAAACGGGAAAAATCAGATTTCGACAGACCCAATCCCCCCCTAATCTCCGGCCATGATTCACGTTGGGATTGGGTACGACGTTCACCCGTTTGCCGAAGGACGAAAGCTGGTTCTGGGCGGGGTGGAGATACCACATAGTCGCGGGTTGGCAGGACATAGTGACGCGGACGCCCTGGCTCACGCCATCACGGATGCGATTCTTGGCGCCTTGGGAGAGCCGGATATCGGACATTTTTTCCCCAATACCGACCCCCGATGGAAGGGGGCTCCGAGCCGGGTTTTTTTGGCGGAAGCCGCCAGGCAGGTGGAGTTGAGGGGAGGACGCCTGGTCAATATCGATGCCTCGCTGATTGCCGAGCGCCCAAAAATTGCGCCGCATTTGGCGGCAATGAAGCTGGCTTTGGGTACTGCCTTGGGATTGGACCCCCGGCGGGTTGGGGTCAAGGCCACCACCAATGAAGGTCTCGGTTTTATTGGCCGCGAAGAGGGTATCGCCGCCATGGCCGTGGCCAGCATCGACCTGCCGGAACTGGAGGCCACGCGATGAGTGCCAAGGCCGAGGTGGGATGGACTACTCCCGGTATTGATGGGGGCAAGCGCCATGTTTTTGCCCGCAAGTTTGGCGGTGATTGGAAGTTCTACGAGCGTCCGAAACGCAAGGGGAAGGATGTGCAATGGCAGGAAATCAAAACCCCACCGCTCAGTGACTGGCTGGACCTCTTGGAATCCCTCGAGAGGCGGGCGGCACGTGACCTGACACCGCCGTCCCAGATTGAGGCGGTCCGGCAGCGGATTCGCGAGAAGTATCCCGAGCACCGGTTTGTGCCCACCCCGGAGGAATGACGGAATTGGCCCTCATTCGGGGCCCTGGCGTGGAATTCCTGTTTCGCTCCCGACTTCCTGGAGGCATTGTTGAAACTGTGAAGCGACCTCTCATTCTGGTCACGTCCAGTACGGCCGATTCCGGGGCGGAATTCCCGGATCCCTCGGTGAGTGTGGCATACGATTATATCCAGGCACTGACCGCCCACGGCGCGTTGGTGTTCTGCCTGCCGGTGGTCACCGACCCGGATTGGATTGCCGGGGCTGTCGCGCGGGTCGACGGTGTTCTGTTGACCGGAGGCGGCGACATTGAGCCCACGCTCTACGGTCCCGACGTGTCACCGGAACTTCGCGCCCTTTGTGAATTTTCCAAGCCGGGACGCGACACCATGGAGGTGACATTGATTCGGGAGGTATTGCGGCAGAAAAAGCCGTGTCTGGCCATTTGTCGGGGACATCAATTGGTCAATGTGGTGCTGGGGGGCACTTTGTTTGTCGATCTGCCCAGCCAGCGCCCCGGTCCCGTTCAGCATTGCGATTATGACCGGCGGTTTGAGGCCATTCATCCCATCCAGACGGTGCCGGGGACTCATCTGAGCGAGCTCCTCGGTTCCGACGAGGTGGGCGTGAACAGCACCCATCACCAGGCGATTGATCGACTGGCTCCCGGTCTGGTGGTGGCTGCCCGGGCTCCAGACGGACTCATCGAAGCCACTGAGTTTTGTCGCGAGGAGGCAGGCCGCTATGGATGGTATCAATCGGTCCAGTTTCACCCGGAACGGTTGAGGCCCTCGATGCCCATCCATGATCGTCTCTTTGTGGAGTTTGTCAGTGCCTGCCGATCCCAAACCACCTCATGAACGCATTCCGGCATTTTTGCACACCGCCCCGGCGGTTGCGCCTCTTCCAATGGATCAGTTGGGCGGGGCTGCTTTTGTGTGGGCCGGTTCTCGGGGCGGAAGGTGGCGGCATTGTCCCCAAACCATCCTATGAATACCGGCCGGGTTCTCCCGATGGTATTGGCAAATGGTTCATGGGTAGGGAAATAGCGCATTTCATGTCGCACGAGGGTGCCCCCTGGCTCGAGAGGCCCGAACGGGAGGAGGAAGAGCAGCCGACCCGGATGGTGGCGGCACTGAACCTGAAACCAGGCCAAATCGTGGCCGACATCGGTGCGGGCAGCGGCTATTTGTCGTGGCGGATGGCCCGGCTGGTTTCGCCCGATGGACGGGTCTACGCCAATGACTTGCAGCCCGAGATGCTTGCGATTCTTCGGACCAATGTGGCGGCCCACGGCGTGACCAACGTGGTGACCGTCCAGGGAACGATTGAAGACCCGCATCTGCCCACCAATCAGGTCGATCTCGCCATTTTCGTGGATGTCTATCATGAGTGCGATCATCCGTTCGAAATCATTCACGGGGTGGTCCAATCATTGAAAGTCGGCGGACGATTGGTGCTG